>JBEKUT010000169.1:0-15452 GCA_049514735.1 Bryobacteraceae bacterium | reverse complement strand
GCGGGCGTTCTCACCTCAGGGCGCGAAGGTTAGCTGCTCAAGCCCTTGAGGATTTGCTAAGAAACGAGGTCTCGCTCCATTTTGTCATGAATCGGCTCTACTCTGCTCCCCTGCCAGACGGAGCGGACATTGAGCACGCCATCGCACTTGCCCGAGAGGTTGATGCCCGCATGTTAGGGGTCCGGCTACTGGAACTTAGAGCGAACCAGCCGCGTATCGCATCTGTGCGAGAGGCATGGGAACGGCTTCCGATCAACCTGTTTGGGACGCTTCCCAACAGGCGGTTGTTGGACGGAATAGCAGCCGACGATGGCCTATTTTACGGGCTAGCACACCCGTCACGCGAGCGCTTGTTTGGAGCTATTTCGCAATGGTTCGAGAATCACGAGGTCTTGAACAATTCGCATGGACGTGCCATCGTGGATGCGTGGATCGCCCAAGTGGAAGCAGTTCCGCGCAAGGAGCAATCCAGCGTACCCGATCAACTCGCTCTTTTTGAGAGCGGGTCTCAGTGATCGGTTCGGTCGAGTTCAGTCACTGCTGTTCACACAAAAACGCCGGCACCGCGCTGACTCAATCGACCAACTGGCGCTCGATTTGTTCCAGGGTCTTGCCCTTCGTCTCAGGGCAGCTTGAAAAAGATAAACAGAAATCCGGCCATGCCGATGCCCGTATAGATCCAGAGGCAACGCGCCAACCCCAATTTTTCATACATCACGGGGAAGTTCTGAAAGCGCAGGAAATTGGCCAGCCACAGTGCCACGACTGAGATGGACATCGCGCCGCCACGAATGCGGTTGGGAAAGATCTCCGCGATGATCACCCAGGTGACCGGCGCCAGCGAGTAGCAATAGCAAGCGATGGGCGCAACGACAAGAATTACAGGAATCACTCCTTTGACATGTTCGTTATGAGCCCAGCCCGTGGCCAGGTAGATCAGCGTCAGCCCGAGCGCGCCACTTAGCTTCGGCACGCGCCGTTCCCTGGCGTTAAATTGTTGTGCTGTAACAGTCTGAGCGCAATTCAATCTTTCCCGACGGCGAACGTAACCTTTAAGCACTTTTCCGGTATTACATCGTCTAAGGTCACAATGAGCGAACTCCTTCAAGACCTGCGCTACGGACTGCGTACCCTCGCCCAGAATCCGAGCTTCACGGCTGTCGCGGTGCTCACCCTCGCCATCGGAATCGGAGCGAACACCGCCATCTTCAGCTTTGTCGACGGCGTGCTCTTGAAACCGCTTCCCTACGCCGAGCCTGACCGCATCATGCGTGTTCTGGAGAAGCCGCCGGGCGGTGGCAGAAACGGCATCTCGACGCTGAACTATCTGGATTGGCAAAAGGAAAACCGCGTCTTCGAGTACATGGCGGCGCAATCCGGCGGATCGGTGGTGCTGACCGGGTTGAACGAGCCGGTGCAACTTCGTGGCGCCGTCGTATCGCCGCACTACTTCGACATCTTCGGGATCAAGGCCGTGCTCGGCAGGACATTCCTCCCGGAAGAGGAACAGCCGGGAAAGAACAACGTGACTGTACTGAGCCACGCGTTATGGGAATCGCGTTTTGGATCGGACCGCAGCCTCGTGGGACGCACGATCATCCTCGACGGAGAGCCGACAACAGTCGTCGGGATTCTGCCTCCCGGCGGAGCGTTCGACCGCGCCTACGCTCAAATATGGCGGCCGCTCAGCTTCAAACCCGAAAACATGACGCGCAACTTTCATTGGTTTGGCGCCTTCGGACTCTTGAAGCGTGGCGTGACCCTGCAACAGGCGCGAGCGCAGATGGACACCATCGGCGCGCGCATCGCACGCGATTATCCGGACTCGAATAAGGGTTGGGGCGTTGGCGTCGATCCGTTCGCCGAGACCATCGTTGGAAAGCAAATGCGGCAGTCGTTGTACGTTCTGCTCGCCGCTGTCGGGATGGTCCTGCTAATCGGTTGCGCCAACTTGGCCAATCTAACATTGGCTCGCGCGACAGCGAGAGAGCGCGAAGTCGCCATACGCGCCTCACTTGGCGCCGGACGCTTGCGGCTGGTGCGGCAGTTTCTGACCGAGAACATTCTCCTGTCCGTGTGTGGCGGGATTCTCGGACTCGCCGTCGGATACGTAACCATGGCGGGATTGAAAGCGGCCGTCCCGCCATTCTCGTTCCCGAGCGAAGCGAACATCTCCATGGACACGCGAGTCCTATTATTCACGCTGGCTCTGTCTATTCTCACCGGGCTGATCTTCGGGCTCGCTCCCGCCATACAAGCAACCAGGCCGAATCTGGCGGGTTCCATGAAAGAAGGCGGACGCGGAGCCAGCGCCGGGGGTGCGCGCCAAAGACTCCGTGGAGCGTTGGTAGTCACCGAAGTAGCGCTAGCGTTCGTGTTGCTCACCGGCGCGGGACTTCTGATTCGCAGCTTCTTCCAAATGCAACAAGTGGACACGGGGTTCGATTCCACCAATGTACTTACGGCAGGATTGCCGATTCCAGAGAAGCGATTCCCCGATTCGGCGCAACTGAACAACTATCTCAGGCAGGTGTTAAACAATCTCACGTCGCTTCCCGGCGTGAGTGGTGCGGCCACGACTTCCTCTCTTCCGATGAATGGCTGGGGTTATGGAATGCCCTTTCAGATTGCGGACCAGCCCATGGTGGACCGCGCCAATCGCAAGGCATGTTTCTTTAAGATGGTCAGTCCGTCGTATTTCCAAACGCTCGGAATGCGGCTCCGCAAAGGCCGCCTGCTCAGTGATCGAGATGTGAAGGGATCGCCGCCAGTCACCGTTATCAATGAAACCATGGCCCGGAAATCTTTTCCGAAACAGGATCCCATCGGTAAGCGCATTCTGATTCAGGAGATCGTTCCCGGCAAGACGCAGTTGGGCCCGGAGATCCCGTGGGAGGTCGTCGGAATCATGGCCGATGAAAAGGTCGGCAGCCTGGATGACAAGGCCGACGACAATCCCGGCGTCTATGTGACTAATGAACAGAGTCCGAATTATTACCAGGCGATCCTGGTGCGCGCCGCGATGGACCCCACCACGCTGCAACAGGCTATTCTCAAGGCCGTCCACGATGTCAACAAAGACCAGCCTTTGACGGACGTTAAAACGCTGGAGCAGATCAAATCGGAATCGATGGCGGACAATCGGCTCCGTTCGACGCTGCTGGCGGTGTTCGCCGTTGTCGCGGTGCTTCTCTCGGCGATTGGCATCTACGGTGTCATCTCGTATTCGGTGGCGCAGCGGACCCACGAGATCGGCATTCGGGCAGCCCTCGGCGCCAGTGCCGGCAATATTCTAGGACTTGTTCTGCGCGCCGGTATGTTGATGACCGGAATCGGACTCGTGCTCGGACTCATTGGTGCGCTGGCGTTGTCGCGATTGCTCGCGTCCCTGCTCTTCGGCGTCGGAGAACGCGATCCGGCAACGATCGCGGCAGTCGCCGCTATTCTGGCGGCCGTTGCGCTTCTGGCATGTTATCTGCCGGCCCGGCGCGCGACGAGGGTCGATCCCGTCATCGCGCTGCGCTACGAATAACAAGCCCAGACGTATGATCGTACTCGACTGTAACCGAGCCGTGACCGGCAGGGAGCGGAAATAGCCCCAATCTTTTCAGGGAACCGGACTTACGCGTAGATCCCGCGCATCTTAATAGTAGTCGCCACGCGGTCGATCGCCAACATATAAGACGCGATCCGATTATTCACCTGGTGCTTGTCGGCGTAACCTACAACATCCTTAAAGCTACTCACCATGATTTCTTCCAGCCGCCCATTCACCAGTTGCTCGTTCCAGAAATAACCCTGGCGATCCTGCACCCACTCAAAGTACGACACCGTGACGCCACCGGCATTCGCGAGAATATCGGGCAGCACAAAAATCTTTTTCTCCGCCAGGATCGCATCGGCCTCCGACGTAGTCGGTCCGTTCGCGCCCTCGCAGATGATCTTCGCCCGGATGCGATCGGCGTTCGCCGTGGTAATCACGTTCTCTTTTGCCGCGGGAAGCAGCACTTCACATTCCAGCAGCATCGCTTCCTGTGGATCGATCGGCTCCGCCTCCGGATAACCCACGATGGAGCCTGTCTCTTTGCGAAACTTCATGAGAGCGTCGGGTTCAATCCCGCGCGGATTGTAAACCGCGCCGTCCCATTCGATAACGCTGACAATCTTGAAACCCGCGCGCGCCATCAGCCTCGCCGCCATGCCGCCGACGTTTCCAAACCCCTGCACCACAACTCGCGAGTGCGAAGGGTCCAACCCGAAGCGGCGCAGCGCCTGCATGGTCACAATCATGCATCCGCGCCCGGTCGCCTCCGGGCGTCCGCGCGATCCGCCCAATTCGAGCGGCTTGCCTGTCACCACCGCGGTTACGGTGTGGCGCTTGTGCATAGAGTAGGTGTCCATGATCCACGACATGGTTTGCGCATTCGTGTTGATGTCCGGCGCCGGCACATCGCGCTCCGGCCCGATAACATCGATAATCTGAGCCGTGTAACGGCGCGTTAACCTTTCCAGCTCGGACATGGACAGCAGATCGGGATTACAGATGACGCCGCCCTTGCCGCCGCCAAATGGAATATTCACAACCGCGCACTTCCAAGTCATCCACGACGCCAGCGCGCGCACTTCATCCAGGCTGACGTCCGGAGCGAACCGGATGCCCCCTTTCGCCGGACCGCGCGCAATAGAATGCTGCACGCGATAACCCGTGAACACTTCCAGCCGGCCGTCGTCCAACAGCACTGGAATGTTGACCGTCAATTCCAGCGCTGGCGTGCGCAGGACTTTCCGGAGGCCTTCATCAATGCCAAGCCGCTCGGCAGCTTCGTCAAAGCGGGCGGCGGCTGACAGCCATGGGTTTATCTCGATCTCTTTTTCGACGTATGGAGTCGTTTCAAGGACCATTTCCGAATCCCCCTGGCTACATTGTAGCTAGGCTCCGCGGGGACCCTCGGATACCCGCAAATGGGGGTCCCCCAAGTACCAGTATGTTGGTACTTCGATAAGTCCTGACAGTTCCATGTGCAATTGGCTCCGGGTTCGAATATACTAATCATTCGTTATAACATGCGTGGGAGGCTCAAATGAGCTATAACATTATCCGGTATCTTCCGCTGATATGCGGTGTGACTTTATCGGCAAGCGCCGCTTTCGCGATGACACTGGAATGGAAACCGGTTGATCCGGCCGATCTCGCTCTCAAGGAGCCGCGCGTCGAAAAAGGCGCTGGCGCCGAGGCGATTTTGTGGGAAACGTGGGTCGCCGACGAGTTACACGGCCAGGACTTCGAAACCGTGCTGACTAACTACATCCGCATTAAGATATTCAACGAGCACGGCCGCGATTCCCACGCCACCATCGATATTCCATTCGCGGGGAAAGTGCATATCACCGATGTCGCGGGACGCACCATCAAACCCGATGGCCGCATCGTGGAACTGAAAAAAGACGCGGTGTTCGAACGCATCATCGTCAAGGCTGGGGGCCTGAAGATCAAGGCCGTTTCCTTCGCGATGCCCGGAGTGGAACCCGGCGACATCGTCGAATATCATTATCGCGAGCATCGCGATAATGAAGTCTCGAACTATGCCCACCTTTACTTCCAGCAGGACGTTCCCATCCAGCTCGTCCGTTATCACATTAAGCCGCTGAATGTCCCTTGGCTGCCGTATGCAATGCGGACCCTCGAATTTCACTGCGATCATACGCCGTTCGTTCCCGAGCGCGACGGCTATTACGCCACGACATTGTCGAATGTGCCGGCCTTTGTGGAAGAGCCTCAGATGCCCCCGGAGGATGAAGTCCGCTCCTGGATGCTTGTCTATTACACCGAAGATAGGAAGCTAACACCCGACAAGTACTGGAAAGATTACGGCCGTGAACAATACAAAGCCTTCAAGGGAAGCACCAAGGTTAATGGCGACGTCCGCAAGACCGCCGACGAGATTACCAGCGGAGCAACCAACGAGGAAGACAAATTGCGCCGCCTATTCGAATACTGCCGCACCAGGATCAAGAACACGCAGCGCGACGTCATCACCGCCGAAGAGCGCGCCGATACGAAACTAAATAAGACGCCCGCGGATACCATCAGCCAGGGCGCGGGAAGCGGTTTCGATATCGATATGGCGTTCGCCGCGCTGGCCTCTGCCGCCGGATTCGACGCCCGCATCGCGCGGCTCGGCGACCGCAGCGTTGCATTCTTCGCCCCATTCCAGGCCAATGCCCATTTCTTGCGCGGCTTCAATGTCGCCGTCAACATGGACGGCAAGTGGCGTTTCTTCGATCCCGCCAACACCTATGTCCCATATGGCATGCTGCGTTGGGCCGAGGAAGGTCAGAAAGCTCTCGTGCCCGACAACAAAGAGCCCGAGTTCGTCGATACGCCGCTATCGGGGGCAGATAAGAGCGTTTCAAAGCGAACTGGCTTTTTCCGGCTGAATGAGGAAGGCACCCTGGAGGGCCAGGTGACTCTGACTTACACCGGCCACCCCGGCGCCATCCGCAAGTACAAAATCGAGAGCGATTCCCCGGAACAGCGCATCGAGAATGTTCGCGAGATGATCAAGAGTCAAATGAGCACCGCTGAGGTGACGAAGATCGGCGTGGAGAACGCCACCGATCCTGAGAAACCCCTCACTTACTCTTTCCATGTCAAGGTTCCCGGCTACGCCCAGCGCACCGGTAAACGGCTCTTCGTCCAGCTCAATTTCTTCGAAGCGAATACGGACGCGAAGTTCCCGAACGCATCCAGGAAATACCCTGTCTATTTTCAATACCCGTGGTCGGAGGAGGACTCAGTGGAGGTGTGGATCCCGCCAGGGTTCGAACTTGATCATCCGGAGGGTCCGCCAGCTATAGACCTCGGTAAGCTCGGCGAGTATAAGGTCAAAATATCCCTCACCAGCGATCACCGTTTAGTGTATTCGCGCAGATTTGCGTTCGGCGCCAATGGAGTGATCCTGTTCCCGAAGGATGTATATTCGCAACTCAAGCAGGTGTTCGACACCATTCACGAAGCCGATATGCACGCGCTCACATTGAAACAGCAAACTCAAGGCTCAAAATGAAATTACAACCCCTCTTGATTGGCCTCCTGTTGGCCGGCTCCGCCTTCGCAGGCGATGACGCTCCCGGCTGGCTACGCGATCTCTCGGCGTTAAAGACTTCGCCGGCCTATCCGTCGAAGACCCCGGCCGTCGTGTTGCTCGACGAGATGAATCTCACGATCGAAGAGAATGGCAGGGTGATCACCACCGAACGGCGCGCCATCAAGATTTTGACCCGGGAAGGCCGCAAAGAAGCGCGAGGAGAAGTGATCTACGAAACCGGAAGCGGCAAGGTCCGCGAAATGCACGCCTGGGTGATCCGGCCGTCCGGCGACGTGAAGAAGTTTGGCAAAGAGCGCATCATAGATGTTACCGCCGCGCCCAACGACGTCTACAACGAGGTGCGCGCCCGCGAAGTCGCCGGCGAAGACGATACCGACCCCGGTGCGGTCTTTGCATATGAAGCCGTCTCCGAGGAGCAATCCGTATTCACGCAGTTCGAGTATAATTTTCAGGAATTCCTGCCGGTAGTCACCGCACGGCTCACCATGACACTGCCCTCGGGATGGAGTCCCAAAGCGGTTACTTTCAACGGCGACGTTCCGATGCAAACTTCGGGATCCACTTACACCTGGGAGTGTCACGATCTGAGAGCGATTGAACATGAACCGGCCAGCCCGTCGGTAACTGCGCTGGCTCTTCGTATAGCCGCCAGTTATGTGCCCGCGGAGGGCGCGAAGTCCACCATGGCCAAAGTATTTACCGATTGGTCCGATGTGTCGCGTTGGCTTGCCGAACTCGAAGATCCACAGTCCGTTCCGAACCCTGAGATATCCAGTAAAGTTCAGGCATTAACAGCCGGGACAGTAACTGAGCTCGACCGCGTGCGCGCCATCGGACACTACGTGCAAGGCGTGAAGTACGTCGCCATTCAAACCGGCATCGGCCGCGGCGGCGGATATGTCCCTCACTCAGCGGCCAAGGTCTTCGAGAAACAATACGGCGATTGCAAAGATAAAGCCAACCTCATGCGGACCATGTTGAAGGTCGCCGGCATATCTTCCTACATGGTGAGTATTTATTCCAGCGATCCCACTTACGTGCGCGAGAACTGGCCCTCTCCTCATCAATTCAATCACGCCATCATAGCCGTGAAGGTGAGCGATTCGACCGTGTCTCCCGCCATCGTCGAAGTACCTAAACTCGGGCGTCTGCTCTTCTTCGACCCGACTGACGAATTCACTCCGCTCGGCGACGTCCCGCAGCGCGAACAGGGCAGCTTCGCTTTGGTGGACGACACCACAGCCGGCCAATTGGTCCGCATGCCGGCCATCCCATCGATGGCGAATCGCGTGGAGCGCGAAACCGAAGTCACTCTGGCGCCCGACGGCTCCATCGTCTCAAAGACACGCGAGCAGGCGTTTGGACAAAGCGCCTCGGGCATGCGCTACCGCCTTCGCGAGCATGGTAATGGCGAGTTCGAAAAGTGGATCGAGCAATGGGTCTCGGGTGGCGCGAATGGCGCGACCGTGGCCAAGGTGGAACCCGCCGATGCGTTCGCCGACGATCGCTTCGATCTCGGTTTTGAATTCGCCGCGCCGCGCTACGCCCAGTCGATGCGAGGCCGGTTGCTGCTCTTCCGCCCCGCCGTTTTACCGCGCCGCGGAACACTCCTCTTCGCCGACGACAAGCGTGAGAATCCGATTGTGCTTCATGCCCAAGCCTTCGAAGAGACCGTCCACGCGAAGCTTCCAGCCGGTTTCAAAATCGACGAGATGCCCAACGGAAGCAAACTCGAAACGCAGTTCGGAAGCTACACTGCTTCCTACACCTCCAAGGATGGAGAACTGCTTTTCAAACGCAAACTGGAGATCCGCTCCGCGACCTTTCCGGCCGATCAATATGCGGCGCTCAAGACGTTTTTTGAACAAGTCGCCGGCTCTGAGCAGTCACCTGTTGTATTGGTAAAGGAATAAAGTTTTCGAGTAACTCTCTGCGTCCTGCCGCGTAAACTAAAGGAGGGACAAACTCCATGGAATGGACGCCAGGCGGAGTAAGCGGCGATATCGAGGATCGCCGCGATGACGATAGCGGTGGAGGCGGGTTCGGATTTGGCGGGGGTGGATTCGGCGGAATCCACCTGGGAATCGGCGGGACCATCGTCCTCCTGATTGTCGGTTTCGTATTCCGCCACAGCTTTCTCGGCAGCGATGCGTCTACCTCGCCCAGCCCCGTTCGATCGTCCGCCTCTCAAGACCGTCAAGTCCAATTCGTGTCTTTCGTGCTTGATGACGTGCAACATACCTGGGAGCAACTTCTGCCCGACCAGGCGAACGTTGGTTATCGTCATGCCAAGCTCGTGCTCTTTCGCGATTACACCGATTCCGGTTGCGGCGAGGCGCAGTCGGCCACCGGACCTTTCTACTGTCCCGTGGACGAAAAAGTCTATATCGATCTCAGCTTCTTCGACGAACTGCGCACCCGTTTCGGCGCGCCCGGCGAGTTTGCCGAAGCTTATGTCATCGCGCATGAGATCGGTCATCACATTCAGAAACTGCTCGGCATCGAAGCGCGTGTTCAGAGGCTGCGACAGCGCGATCCGGAGGAATCGAACCCGCTTTCAGTAAGCCTCGAACTGCAGGCCGATTGCTTCGCGGGAATCTGGGGCCATTCCACTGAGCAACGCAACATCATAGATCGGGCGGATATCGCAGCCGGCCTTCGTGCCGCGGCGGCGGTCGGTGACGATCGCCTTCAGCGCATGGCCACTGGTCACATCTCGCCCGAGTCTTTTACCCACGGTTCGTCGGCGCAGCGGACGCATTGGTTCAAACAAGGTTTAGACAAAGGCCAGATTTCATCCTGCGTGGTGAGCCGGGTTGTGGCTCCGCAACGCTAGAGCTGGATGTTATCGAGAGCAATCATCCCATTCTCTAGCTTCCCGACAACCTGGACGCGATAAATCGTGGTCTTTGTCGGCGAATTTTGCGAGGCGATCTGCTTGGCAATTCCCGCATTCGCAAGATTGTCAAACCGGATCGTCTTGCCATCGGGCAGCAACAGCGCAAACTGATTTGTATCGTCTCCGATCCTGCACCCCGCTCCGAGCGTCGCGGCCTGACGTTTCGCTTGCCGCCAACCGGCATCGGCGGTTGAGTTGTGCGCGCTCACGTCGCCGGTCAACGGCACATCCTTTCGAGTGCTCCGTTCAGCCTCGGATGTCTCATTGACCTTGGACTCGCCTCTCGTACCGGCAGCGTCTACGGCGGGTGTCGTGACCCGGTCTGAAACCGTCAAGTCCGACTGTTTCATTGCGGACTTACTCTCCGCGGGCGCAGCGCAGGAAGAGGAAACCAGCAGTCCCACCCAAGTCTGACCCGCGTAGCTTGAATGAACATCCTGTGCAGCAATTGAGGATAAAGCAAACAGCGCACCGGCGCCAAATCTGAATTTCATGTGAAACCTCCAAGCTGTGGACGCATCACTCGCGTAATTTGTACCACCGCATGACAAACAACAACTACGAACCAGCAACTAACAACGCGTTCATTTCGATCCTCCGTCCGTCGCCGCCGCGCCGGCCGTCTTGTGATAATTCGGAAATGGCGGCCGCTTATGCTCGGCCGGTGGGTGTTTCTTCAAGTCCGCCATCACGATCTCGACCGCCTTCTCGAGTTGCGGATCGTGCCCGGCCCGCACCTCCGCGGGATCGAACTCCACTTCGACATCCGGTGGCACACCGTGATTTTCAATTTCCCAATCTGTTTTCGCTGGATTCCAGAATGCGAGATTCGGCGCCGTAACACCGCCCCCGTCAATTAAGTCTGGGAACCCAAAGATCCCCACCAGCCCGCCCCAGGTTCGCTTACCCACCAGCGTCCCGGTGTGCCGCTGCCGGAACATCCACGGCAGAGCGTCTCCGCCGGAGCCCGCGAATTCATTGATGATCATCGCCTTCGGCCCATAAATCGACTGCTGTGGCGTAGTGAAGTCCTGCCCCCAGCGCGTCGCCCAGTGACTCAGTTCCGTGCGATTTAAATTGTCGACGATGTAATCCGCCACCTGACCGCCGCCATTAAACCGTTCATCGATAATCGCGCCTTCGCGATCTACCTGCGCGAAGAAATAGCGGTTGAAACTCGTGAACCCGCCTTCCCCGGTGTCCGGAAGATAAACGTAGGCGAGTTTGCCGCCGCTCATCTTATCCACCTTGCGACGGTTCTCTTCGATCCACGCCAAGTTGCGCAGGCCGGTCTCGCTCTCAACAGGAACAACGGTAACTTCGCGCGATGCGCTGCCGTCCGCATTCGGGCTCACGCGAATTACAGTCTGTTTTCCGGCGGTCTCCTCGAAGAACGAGTACACGTTCTCAGGTGGCCGCACATCGCGTCCATTGACAGCTAACAGATACTCGCCTGCAATCACATTTACTCCCGGCTGCGTCAACGGCGCCTTGAGTTGCGGATTCCAATTCTCCCCGTTATACACGCGCGCGAAGCGGTAACGCCCGTTCTCGATCTTATAATCGGCGCCGAGCAAGCCGCCGTGAATCTTCTTGACCTCCGGCATCGCACCGCCGCGCACATATAGATGACCGACCGTCAATTCCCCGAGCATCTCATTGAACAGATAATTGAGATCGCTCCGGCTCGATATGTTCTCGACGTAGGGCTCGTATAGCTTCTCGGCTTCGGCAAGATTCAGCCCATGCAAACCCGGGTCGTAAAAGAAATCCCGCTCGATCCGCCACACCTCGCGATACATCTGCTTCCATTCCTCGCGCGGATCCACGCGGACTTCCATGGCGTCAAGATTCAGCTTGCCTTCGCCCGGTTTCACCGGCGCGCCGGTGCCCGCGATAAAGATGTTGTTCCCTTGCTTGTACATCATCTTTTCGCCGTCGCGCGAGATTTCGAACAAGCTGATCCCCTCAAGCACTTTTTCCGTTTTGCGAGTCTTCAAGTCGAATTTGTATTCGGTCGATGAGTGCGGCATACCCGGCGTCTCGACGACTTCACGCACGAACAGTATCCCGGTCTTACCCGCGTCCATCCCCTCGTAATTCCTGGCCGGAATTGGCAGGGCGATAATTCGCTGATCGATTCCCTCGAAATCGATTTTGACGGCGGGCTCGGCCTTCTTAGCATCCCCGCCCTCTGGCTTCTTATCCGCATCCGGTTTCTTGTCATCCGCCTTTTTATCGGGGCCCTTCTCTTCATCGCTCTCCGGCTCCAGGGGCGATGCCTCCGTCTTACTCAGCACGGCCGCATACACGTTGCTCGTCGTCGTATGATCGTCGCTCGACATATCCAGCCACGCCGGCGAAAGTCCCAGATTCGTGCTCGCCATGAAGTAAAGATACTTGCCATTCTTGTCGAACTTAGCGAACTGCGCGTCACTCATGCCATCCGTCACCTGCCTCGACTTACCGTCCTCAGTCGAGTAAAGGAACACCGCGCGTAAGTGATTCTTCAGCAGCTTCGTATAGCCGATCCATTTGTTGTCAGGCGACCAATCGGGATTCAAATTGTGCTCCGGCGTGTCATAAGTATCGGCGTCGATCAGTACCGGCGTCTTCTTATCCAGATCGATGTACCAGAGTTGCAACCGATTGTCCGTATAAGCGATCTTCTTGCTATCGGGCGACCACACCGGCTGGTAATAAAACGCCGGCGGCTTTCCCAGATCGATCTTATCCACCGCGCCTGTGCCATTCTGCGGCCGTATATGCAGCGCATACTCGCCCGATTCATCCGAGAAATACGCGATGCGCTTGCCATCGGGCGACCACGATGGATCGCGCTCCGCCACGCCCGGCGTGTTCGTCAAATTTCGGATGTCGCCCTTCTCTGCTGGGGCAGTGAGTATCTCGCCGTGCGCCTCAAAGACCGCGCGCACGCCGCTCGGCGAAAGCTTCGCATGCGTGAAATGCCCCTCGACTTTCTCGAACGCGGGACGCATCGCCGGAATATCGCCCGCGATCCGTATGTCCACCTGTTTCGCTCCGCCTGACTTCAGATCGTAAAGATAAATCCCGCCGAACTGCTCGTACACGATCGCGCCCGGCCCGGCGCTCGCCCATTTGATGTCGAGCCCCTCGTTTCGAATCGCCTGCATCACCTTCTTCGATTTCAAGTCGTAAGAGAACAGCGTCACGGGACCGTTGCGGTCCGACAAAAAATAGACCTTGTCCCCAATCCACATCGGATCGAAGTCGTTCGAATTCTCGCGCGGCACTTTCTCGGTCTTGGCATCGGCGAGGTTCGCGATCCAGATCGGCGTGGTTCTTCCTCCGCGATACCGCTTCCATGTCGTGAATGCGGGCGGCAGCGGCAGGTATGCAATCCGCGTTGCGTCCGCCGAGAAAGCTCCCGAGTCGGCCATGGGCAGATCCACTTCCGCCGGGAACCCGCCTTCAACCGAAACCGTGAACAACCGCGTAAATCGCGAGTAGCTGTTGCGATTGGAACGGAACAGCACCTGCTTCCCGTCCGGCGTCCATCCGGTCACCACGTCCGCCCCGGGATGATAGGTGAGCCGCTTGGGTTCGCCTCCGCCCGCGGGCATCACGAACACATCGATATTGCCGTCGTACTCTCCGGTAAATGCGATCGTCTTTCCATCGGGCGAAAAGAACGGATTCGACTCCGTCCCCACGCTCGCTGTCAAATGAATCGCGTCGCCGCCATCACGGGGCACTAGGAAAACACAATCTGCGTTTTGCTCAGCGTTGGATGTTGGGCAAGGATCTTGTCGTTGGCGGCGTGGCACAGTGCGGCCGCGCTCAGTATCAAGGCGAAAAACGAGGCTGTTCGCATCGGAGGCTCCTTCGGTGGAAGAATCCTCCAATATAACGCCGCGCAAGAATCGCAATGAACACGCGCTCGTATGGGAAAATGATGACACACTTGCAATGGCAACACTTGGGTCATCCCAACAGACCGCGCACGAAGCCGCTTCGGATCACGCAACACACTGCGTCTCCTGCGGCCACGCACTCGCCGGCGGACCCTTCTGCGCCTTCTGCGGCGAGGAAGCTCACGACACTCACGACCTCTCGCTCCGTCACTTTTTCAGCCACTCCGTTCTCCACGAATTCATCCACGTGGACGGAAAAATCATACGGACGCTGCGCGCTTTGCTGTTCCGCCCCGGGTTTCTCGCCTGCGAGTATTTCGCCGGCCGCCGCGTGCTCTACGTCAACCCCTTGCGATTGCTGCTTACTGCCGCCATCCTGTTCGCGCTGTTCGCGCCTCCGACAAAAGGCAGCTTAACGGTAGGCTTGGGCTATCCGAAACCCTTCTTGCAGTTGCACCTCAGTATGTTGCCGCCCTCCATTTCCGATAAGGCGAGCATCGAAGAGAACGTGAAGAAGCTGGATGTGGGCGACTTACTCAGTAAGCAATTCCAAAGTCTGGAACGCCGCCGTCACGATCTTTCGAGCGAAGCCGCGGCCGAGAAGTTCAACCGGACCATGGAGAGTTACGGCGAAATCTTGTCTTTCTGCAGCGTCGTCCCATTGGCCTTACTCACTTTCGTCATTTACGGGCGCAAGAGGCGCTATTTAGTGGAGCATCTCGTGTTCGCGCTGCACCTGGAAGCGTTCCTGCTGCTTCTGACAATCTTCATTAACAGTATCTGGTTGTGGCCCGTCGAGCGCCTGCCCCGTCCTTTCCTTATGGTTTTCGTACTTGCGGTGGTTGCGGTTACTTATGGCACGCAGGCCTGGTATCTTCAAAACTCGCTCATACGATTCTTTGAGACCGGCGCTTTTCAATACCGCTACAGCTTGAAACGCTTGGTAGCGTGGAAGACCGCCTTTATCGCGCTGCTTCTCTTTCTCGCAAACTCACTGTTTCTTTCAGTCGTTCACACCATCGGCGCGGCCATCGCGCTCTGGCGCCTATAAAGTCGCCTTCACGATTGCCTCAACCCAAGACTCGTGATCAGCCGATGCAGATACACCGGATGCAGCTTCAAAGCCCGCGCCGCTTCTGCCACATTGCCCCCCGCCCGTTCCAGCGCTGCAAGAATAATGCGCCGCCGATGCTGCCGCACAGACGCATGAAATCCCGAGCCCTCCGTCTCCCCATCCGCCGCCGCATCCAGCAACACCTCCGGCAGATCGTCCGGAACAATCGCATCGGACGACCCCATCACCACGGCACGTTCAATTACGTTCTGCAACTCGCGCACGTTCCCCGGCCAGTCATAAGCCACCAGCAGCGCCCGCGCCTCGCGCGTGAAGCCGCTCACCGGACGCCCCACCTGCTCGCTGAACTTACGCGCGAAGTGCGCGGCCAGCACCAGAATATCTTCACGCCGTTCGCGTAGCGGCGGGATGCGCAGCGGAACCACATTCAGCCGATAAAACAAATCCTCACGAAACGTTCCAACTCGGATCGC
>JBEKUT010000168.1:0-13912 GCA_049514735.1 Bryobacteraceae bacterium | reverse complement strand
GGAAAGTCGGGGCGCTCCACGATCACGGGCGCGTCGAAGGTGCCCCAGGGATGCTCGTTGAAATAGCCGCCGGTCATTTCGCCGTACTCCGGCCATTTATAGAACGTATCGATGGCGCTGTGCACGCCCACGAATCCTTTACCGTCGTCATGAACAAATGAGAGCAGGTCTTTTTTCTGCTGGTCGTCCATGTCGAGTTCGCCGGTGGTGTAGAAGAGAACGGCGTCGAAGAAATTGAGGTTCTTGGCATTGCCGGCGGCGATCTTCTGCTTAGTGACGAGCTGGCAATCGGTTCGAATGTAGGTGTCGTAGAGGTTCGATTCGCGGCCCAGACGTTCAATGGTCGCGAGGGCGTGCGACACGGAATCGTGCTGGAAGCCTTTCACCTCGCCGATGGCGAGCAGGTGCTTGCGGTGCATGGCGGGGTTCTGGGACATAACAATCCCGGCGACGCTCAGTACGAGGAGCGGAAGAAGAAAATAACGCATGATTTGAGAATACAGGAATGCGGCGCGTAGTGAGCGGTTATACTTTTTGGACTCTTCGCAGCGTGTAGATTTCCGAATGGATATTTTCGGTCTTCAGACGTTTCCAGTCGTCGGTGACATGGAGTAGCTTGCCGCTGATGTGATTCGACTGCTCGGATGCAAGGAACAGCGCGAGCTGAATCTGCCGGTCCGGTGCAATACCGCCGGTCTGGCGAACCTGGACGGCATCCTCGTGCTCCTTCCAGCCAGCCCGATCTCCCGCGCGAAGAATCTCGTCCGTCATGCTGGTGTAGGTTCCGCCGGGGTTCATCGAATTGACCTGAATGTTGTGGTCGCGAACCTCCTCGGCCAGCGTCTCCGCGAATCTTGCCAGGGCGGCTTTTGCGGAAGCATAGGCGGACAAATTGGGCCGGGCCGATCCCGCGCCGCCGCCGCTCACGACAATGATCTTACCGGCGCGCTTGTCGATCATCCCGGGCAGGACCGCACGACAGGAATGCATCACGCCGATCAGGTTCGTTTCGATAGTGTCCGCCCAAGCTTTCGGAGGCGTATCGAAAAACGGGCCGACGGGGCCCTGTATAGCGGCCGCGCATACCAGAACGCGCAGACCGCCGAAATGACCGCGCATGCGTTCGACAGCGGCGCACATCTGCTCAAAATCGGTGACGTCGGCACGAATTCGGAGGGCGGCGCCTCCGGCGTGCTCGATTTCAAGAGCGGCGAGGTCCAGCTCGGCCTTGCTTCTGGCGAGCAATCCAACGCGCGCGCCGGCGCTTGCGAATCCGATGGCCAGCCGTTTCCCGACCCCTCGGCCAGCGCCTGTTACCAGAACGCCCGCGTCCTTCAATTTGTACAAGCGGGAGAATCCTTCCAATTAAAGGTAGTACAAATGGCGTTGTTCGTTCGACGTTCTACGTTCTACGTTCGGGGGCTCGGCGTTCGTGGTTCGTCGTTCGTGGTTCGTGGTTGGCGATTCTGTCGCTCGACGTTCGGCGTTCGACGTTCGGCGTTGGTGGTTACGGTCCGCGCGCTAGGCGACAGCGGCGGGTGCGTTTTGACGATGGAAGTCTTCTTCCAGGCGCATCCAGAGCTGCCGGGGCGAGTCGCCGGGCAGACATTCGGCGGCGGCCGCCGATACACGGATTTCGATCTTGGCCTCACGCCCGTCTTCCTCCACAACGTACGGCCCGCGCAAGAATTGGGACATCTGGACGGAACGTCTGCGCGCGTTCTCCATGTCGCATTCGAGGATCACTATAAACTCGTCGGCCAACCAACGCGAGGCGACATCGCGGGCGCGGATCTGAGTGTTGAGGCGGGCGGCGAATTGTTTGAGCACTTGATCTCCACTCTCCCGGCCGAGCGACTCGTTGAAAAGTCCGAAATCGTCGATATCGAAGAACAAGACACAAAACTGCTTGCCAGCGCCGATGCGCAGGTTGACCTGGCGCTCAATCTCGCGCCGGTTCGATAAGCCGGTCAGCGGGTCCACGGTGGCGAGTTGCTGGCCCAGGGTCAGCCGCCTGCGAATCTCGCCGATGGGCGCTTCCAATTCGATCGCCTTTTCGAAAGCGACCTCCTCCATGGCGTTGAGAATGTCCAGCATGCCGTTGCGATCTTCCGTACGAACCTCAACGTAGCGGTGAGCCTGTTCCGCGTAGGCGGTTAGAGTGTTCTCCAGGGCATCGCGGGTTTCGTCGAGCGTGGTCTTACTGCTGTTGTAGGCCAGGCGACGCCGGATGCGCACCAGTTGATCGTAGAACTGGACGCCGACGGGGGGACAAGCGGCCTCCACGCACTCGGCGAAAGCCTGGATGGCAAAGAGAAAACAATCGAGCACCAGGTGGGCCGCATCTTCATGGCTGCCGGCGGGGTCGGCGGCAGGAGCGGAATTATGATTCATATCTCACGCATTCTTACTCTAGGTGTTTATCGGTACGTGGGCCTGAAATCCCTATCGGGTAAAAACCTTACTAGGATTGGCCGGCCAATAGGCTCGTCCGCGGGATCAGGCGGGCGGTCTGCTCAACGGGTGCGGGTGGGCGCAGGTTATAGTAGCGGCTTATGCTGCGTAAGCTCGTGGTGCGCCTTCTGGCCGGTATTGGCGCGCTGTACGTCCTGGTCACGTTTACTCCTCTCGACAACTGGTGGATTAATCGATTGTCGGGCCCTATTTACGACCCGAAGGGGGATGTTCTTATTCTGCTGGGGGCTGAGGCGTTCAAAGACGCCATCGGCTATGAATCTTACTGGAGGGCGCTCTATGGGCTGCGATTCTGGCGTTCCGGTGGATTTAAGGAGATCTTCATATCGGCGGGACCGGGGGTGGAGGGAGTTCCGGCGTCGACACAAATGCGGGATTTCATGATTTGCCAAGGCGTGCCGGCGGCGGCGATCCAGGTGGAAACACGGTCGATCAGCACGCGGGAGAATGCGCTATTCACGAAGCAGGCGCTGCAGAATACTCCGGGGCGTAAGATACTTCTGACCAGCGATTATCATACTTATCGCGCTTCTCGCGCCTTTCGAAAAGCCGGAATGGAAGTAGAATCGTGCTCATTTCCCGACCAATATAAATTAATTCGTCAATATCGCGCCCGCTGGGGTGTTTTTGTGACCCTTTGCGAGGAGACGCTGAAGATCGGGTATTACTATGTGCGAGGGTGGATTTGACGCTCCGCGCAACGAACGGATGCGAAAATATTCAACTTCTTCTTTGGAACCCGCGGAACTGACAATGATTACGGGGATGGTGCGCAGGTTGGAATCCTGTTTGACGCCGGCCAAAAACCTCGTGACCGCTTTTTTTCGGCAGATTCACGTCGAGCAAAATCACGTGAGGACGAACGGATGGACGCTCGGGAGAACCGCCGAACAGAAGCTGAACTGCTTCTTCTCCGTCGCTGGCGACGGTCAGGTTCACGTGGAAGCCGCAATCGCGTAGAGCTTCCTTGACCAGCCTCACGTCTCCGGGATTGTCTCAACCAGCAATACTTCGATGCACCGGACGGCATTGTCCATTAACACTATTACTCCGCGCGTAACGCCTGCATCGGATCGACGGCGGCGGCGCGTCTGGCCGGCAAGTAGGTGGCGAGCAGTGCGGCAACAATCAGGCTCGCGGCGGCGATCGCGAAGCTGATCGGGTCGCTGGGGCTGATGCCGAAGACCATGCTTTGCATGAGACGGGTCAATAGTAGCGCTCCCGCCGCGCCTATAACGACTCCGGCCAACGTCATTTTGAGCCCCTGTCCCAAAACCAGCTTGAGCACGTCAGGCGTGGTCGCGCCGAGGGCCATCCGAATCCCGACCTCGCGTGTGCGGAGGCTGACCACATAAGCGAGCACGCCATAAAGTCCGAGCGTTGCCAGCACCAGCGCGAGCCCGGCGAAGAGGGCCATGATCGCCATGTAGAAGCGGCGCTCTTCCACCCAATCGTGCAGACGCCGCTGCATGGAGAGCATCTCCTGGACGGGCTGCTGCGGGTCGATCCGCCAGATGGTCCTTTCCACAGCCGGCGCCAGAGCGAGCGGATCGCCGGCAGTTTGAATCGCGAGGTCGAAATTGTCGATGGCGCGGGCGGGGATGAAGAGCGACGGCATTGGCTCACGATCGGGTCCCATCTGATGTGTCTCGCCAGTGATTCCGACAACGATGAAACGCCGATCCAGGATTACGATCTTTCCCAGAGCGTCCTGCCCAGGCCAGTTCTTGCGCGCAAACGATTCGCTCACGATGGCGACGCCGGGCTTCAAGGCTTCAGTGTTTGTGAAGTCGCGTCCGCGCCGAATGGGCATGCCGAGGGTCTTAAAGAACCCCTCGCTGACGCGGCTCACGCTGGCGACATGCATTTCCTTGGTCTTCAGCTCACCCTCCAACGTATAACTCGACTCCGTGAAGTCGGCCATCGGCAGCGCATTGGAGATGCTGGCGGAAACCACGCCAGGTAAACGCCGGACTCCATCGAGAATGGCGTCACAAAACGATTTCAGTTTGTCCGGACTTGCCGCGACCCCGGGATCCGCCACATTGACTCGGGTGGTTAATAAATGATCCGTGCGATATCCGAGTTCGACGCCCATCATGGCGCTGAGGGTGCGAATCATGAGTCCAGCGCCGGCCAGCAGCGCCAATGCGAGCGCCACCTCGGTCACTACTAATCCACTGCGCAGCCATTTTGGACCGCTGCCGATAGCGCGCCCACCTTGGGCGAGCGTTTCATTCAAGTTTTGTTTCACAGCGTGTAAGGCTGGAGCTAAGCCGGAAATAAAAGCAGTCAGAAGCGCGACAAGAAACGTGAAAGCGAGGGCCACGCGATCCACCTTCAATTCGTGGAAGGCGTAGCTGTCCTTCGGCGCGAGCGAACCGATAGCGGCAAGACCCCACCAGGCCAGCGCGATTCCCAACGAAGCGCCCAGAACGCTAAGCAGCAGGCTTTCCGTCAGCAGCAAGCGCGCGATGCGGGCGCGTCCGGCGCCAAGCGCCAGGCGGATGGATAACTCCCGTTGTCTTCCAACCGCGCGAGCCAACAAAAGATTAGCGACGTTCGCACACGCGATGAGAAGTACGAAAGCGACGGCTACTTGCAGTGTCAAAACGTTGCTGCGCACGTCGGAGCCGGTGATCTCAGTGGCTAGCGGAATGACGTTGACACCGCTGCCCACATTTTCGTCCGGCTGAGCTTTCTTCAGCCGCGCGAAAAGCACGTTCGCCTCACTAGCCGCCTGTTCCGGCGTGACACCGGCTTTGAGACGCCCGCAAACCGACCACGTGAGGCCCCACTTCTGCTGCTCTTCCTTCTGAGTAGAGAGATCGGCCGGCATCAATATTTTCGGAGAAGCCTGGTCAGTGAACCCGGCGGGGATTTTGAAACCTGCGGGCAGGACGCCGACGACTGTGCGATCGACCCCGTCTACACGAATCGTTTTCCCGGAAACTTCGCGGCCGCCCCCGAGACGGCTGCGCCAGATCTCATCGCTCACTATGACGACCCGATCCGCGCCGTTGCGAGCTTCATCGGAGGTGAAACCGCTGCCCAGCGCCGGCTTTATGCCAAGCGTTTTAAGAAAGCCCGGCTCTACGGTCATCGCGTCCACCCGATCCGGACGTTCGCCTCTGCCGGCGGCGAGATTACATTTAGAGGACTGGAACGCGGTCAGGCTTTCGAAGGAACGCGCCTGTTGCCGCCACTCTAGGATATTCGCTGCCGCCACCGGCATATGTTCCGCAAAGTCCGCGCTCATGGCGGGTAGTTTTTCCCAGACCATGACGAGACGTCCGGGATCGTGAAGACTCTGCAGTGCCGCCGGATTCAAGAGGATGGAATTCACCACGCTGAAAATTGCGGTGTTCGCTCCGATGCCCAGAGCGAGCGCCAGAATCGCGGCCGCGACGATGCCGGGGCTCTTGCGGATGGCTCGGAATGCCTGCTTGAGGTCTTGGAGAAATTGCATAGAAAATCAGACGGTTTGCCGGACGCCCACGGGTTCAACATGGAGACGAAGACCGTCGACCGATGTGACGCGTACCTGTGCGCCAACATCGGCGGGCGTGGGCGAAATCGCATCCCACAATTCGCCCCGGATCAGGATCTTGCCTTCGGGCGCAAGAGGGGTTTGCACAATTCCTATAGTGTCGATCATGCCGGACTGTCCGGTGATCACCTTGTTGGCGCGGGCGCGGACCACTATGGATACAAGGAATAGCGTGATCAGCGCAAATGGGATGGCCACCGAGATCGCGGTCAACCAATGAATGCGCATCTCGGGCGGCCCATTTACCAGGAGCACCGCGCCTAGAATCATAGCGACCGTACCTCCGGCGCCAAGTATCCCGTGCGAGGCGAACTTGGCTTCGAGAACGAAGAGAGCGATCGAAAGAGCCAATAACGCGACGCCAACCCAACTGATGGGCAGCACGGCGAGAGACGAGAGGGCGAGCAAGACGAGAATGCCGCCCGCGACGCCGGGGAAGATGGTCCCGGGCGCAGTGAACTCAACATAGATGCCGAGCGCTCCAAGCACGAAAAGTATGAAGCCGATATTAGGATCGGCAATTGCGTTGATCAGAGTCTCGCGCCAGGAACGATTCGCTTCCACAACTTCCGCGCCGGCTAAATGCAGCGTGGTCTTGCGGCCGCTCCACAGCGTGATCTCGCGGCCGTCCAGTTGTTGGAAAAGCTGCGTCTCATTGGCGGCGATGAGATCGATCAAATGATTGTCGAGCGCTTCTTTGTCGGTCCAGGCTTTGGCCTGTCGCACGGCCTGCTCGGCAAGCTCGGCATTTCGGCCTCGCCGCGAAGTGAGACCCCGCAGCAGGGCGGAGGCGTCGTTCTCGATTTTCGAACGCATCACGGGATCCATTTGCTGGCCCATCAACACGGGCGATGAAGCTCCAGTGTTGGTTCCAGGCGCCATGGCGGCGAGATCTCCGGCTTCAAGGATGAAGAAACCGGCAGAAGCCGCGCGGGCGCCGCTGGGAGTAACGTATGTGATGACCGGGATCGGCGAGGCAGTGATGCTTTCGACGATCTCGCGCGTGGCGTCCAACAGTCCGCCGGGTGTGCTGAGCGTGATCAGGACGGCGCTCGCCTGCTGTTGTTTGGCCTGTTCGAGGGCGTGAGCGATAATCTCGGTGGTGATGGGATGGATGACGCCGTCCACCGAGACGGAAATTATTCTAGGTTGGGGCCCGGCGGCGCGGGCGTCATAGTCGGCGGCGATGGCGGCCAGAAGCAGGGCGATGGAAATGAAGGGACGCACCACAATTCATTGTGACTCTTTTTTGACGAACCGGGAGGCGGTCACGAGAATGTCGGAATTTTAATTTATGCCGTATGGCCATGTAATCAAACCTTTTTCGGGCCCGAGCGTGCCGAACGGCATTCACGATGGGCTTGGCTGGAAAGGTATCTTTGAACCGAGCAGGGCAAACGCGTCGAAAGAATGCCTCAAAGGTGTCTAGAAATCGTCGATAAATAAGCTGCGGACGTTCTTATGGGTTTGGGGTCACCGCTCCGGGCTATGGCATGGGAAGTGCTGACAGTAAGTTGATGTCAACCGTGCCAAGTTTTGGGCGTCCCTATGTATGGGTACCAGGACTTCAGTTATTGACCGCTAGAGTCCTTTGATCCATGTTATTGAAGATAATCAACTTGGCAAGGAGGACGCTGGTGGACCGGGAAGGATTTCCCATCCGGAAAGGCATGGTGTATGATTGAGTTGTCGGAAGTAGTAGTAGAGGATAAACCCATGTTAACCGGTTGCGCCCAAACAGCCCCAGCACGCGGTATGACCAACGAACAGCAGATTTTGCAAATCGCTACCGACGCTTTCGACGACGAACAACTGGCGCAGGCTTGGTTGCACGAACCCAACATTCGAACCGGTGGCCGTCCTCCTATTGAGTTGATCGATACGCCAGATGGATTTCGCGCTGTTGAGACGGTCCTAAATCAAATAAAATACAGCATCTTTGCGTAGGTGCTCGCTGCTCGGATTCTTCGATTCCCAGTTCTAATCCTTTTCAATTGCAAATAGAATACGCTATCGTGATAGTGTGCGTATCGCCCGCGTCTGCCGCGCAAAGTACCCCGATCTCGACGGTGTAGGCGCTGCCAAATCGGGCGGCCGCTGGAATTCCCCCGGCACGCACATCGTTTATGCCAGTTCCTGCAACGCTCTAGCCGTGCTGGAGTATCGCGTCAACGTCAAGTTAGATCCTCGCGATCTGCGCATCTACACGATAGAGGTACCAGATAGTTTACAGGTGGAGGAAGCCGCCTGGATGCCTGATTTGCGTACCGCCCAACGGTTCGGAGACGCATGGATCGAGAGCAGGCGATCGGTGATTCTCGTGGTGCCTTCGGTCGTTGTTCCACGGCAAATCAATTATCTGCTCAACCCAAACCATCCCGAATTTGCTTACCGTCTTGTCGACGATCAAGCGTACCTATTGGATGTCCGGCTTTTCGATATCACGCCTTCTTAGCCCTTAAGCTTTACAATGTACCAGTGACCCACAGCGTAACTGGCGAGCAGCACGACACCTGCGATGGCGGCTTCGGTAAGGTTGCGGTGGATGACACCGAAGACCCTTTCCCAGTTATCGCCAAGAAAATAGCCCAGGGCCATGAAACATGTCACCCAGACACACGCTCCCGAGTACGCGAACAACGAGAATGGGCGGTATTCCAGGCATGACGTTCCGGCGACTATGGCGGTGAAATGCCGGACGCCCGGGACGAAATAGCCGAGGAAAAGCGTCCAGTGGCCCAAATGATAAAACCAATCGTGGATTTTTTGAATGCGCGCCTCGGTAATGTGCAGCCATTTTCCAAATCTCGAATGAATAAAACCTACGCCGACAGTGCGGCCGATCAGGTAGCTGCAAGTGATGCCACATATGCTTCCGAGCACCGCTCCGAGCCACGTCCCCACCGGATTCAGTGTTCCTCTGAAAATGAGATATCCGCTCAAGACCAGCAGGGTCTCATCGGGAACGGGGAGTCCCACAATCCCCAATACCAGGAGCGCGAAAAGGGCGAACCCTCCGTAATGTGCGACCCAATGTTCCAACCCAGAGGATAGCGTGAGGTGCGACTATGGCACGCGATAACCGGACTTGCCCAATAAGTCCCGGCCTTCGCCGTGGAGCAGGAATCCACAACGCGAGGATTCCGGCAGCATAGATGCCGCGAAGCAGCAAAATGGCCGCGAGGCGTCAACCGCGCGGTGGAGGCGAAACTGAAAATCGGGGAATGCCACTCGCTGCTTCGAAACAAGGACCTAATTGTCGGAAGATGGTGGAGTGGTTTGCCGCGGCGGCGATCGTGACGTAAGTCCGCGCCATCTGGTAGTGTAGCGTATAACAGACCGTGTCGCGCATCGAAAACAATCTCGCGAAGCTGCGCCAGAAGCGGGGCATTTCCGCCGCGCACCTGGCCCAGCTTATCGGCGTGAGCCGGCAAACGATCTACGCCATGGAGGCGGGTACCTATGTACCGAACACCGTGGTGGCGCTGAAGCTCGCCCGCGTGCTCGAAACGGTTGTGGAAGATCTGTTTGTGCTCCAGGACGACGCCGCTGCCGCCGATCCGCACACGGAAGAAGTGGCGCTGCTCGCCGGCTCCGATCCGCTCGAATCCGGTCAGCCGGTTCAGCTATGCATGGTGGACAAGCGCGTGATGGCGTCCGCTCCTTCTCCCGTTCGTTGGTATTTGCCGGCGAGCGATGGAGTGGTGGTCGATAGGCCGGCGGCCGGGGGCAAAACGAAGGTTCAGGTCTTTCATCCGGAGAGCGGGGCGCGAAACCGCATTCTAGTGGCGGGATGCGATCCCGGGATTTCGGTTCTGGCACGGCATGTTCAGGCCGCGGGAATCGAGCTGGTGCTGGCGCATCGCAACAGCTCGCAGGCGCTGCAGCTTTTGAAGGACGGTTCGATTCACATCGCCGGGACCCATCTGCGCGACGAAACAAGCGGCGAGTCGAATCTTCCAGCGATCGGAAAAATCTTCTCGAAGAACGCGGTCGCGGTGATCTCATTCGCCGTCTGGGAGGAAGGAATTGTCACCGCGGCGGGCAATCCGAAAGCGATCCGGGGAATCGAGGATTTCGCTCGCGCCGACGTGGTAATGGTCAATCGTGAACCGGGCGCTGGGAGCCGCAACTTGCTGGACTCGCAGTTGAAGCGATTGGGCGTGGGTCCGAAAAAGGTGCGCGGGTACGATCGCATCGCGTATGGTCATCTTCCGGCGGCTTGGCAGGTGCGGAATGGAAACGCGGATTGCTGCATTGCGACGCGGGCGGCGGCGCGCGTTTTCGGGCTGGGATTTGTCGCGCTGATCGGCGAACGCTACGATCTCGCGATTCGCAGGAAGCATCTGGCGCTGCCGGCGATTCAGGCGCTTTTCGATACGCTGGCGCGTTCAAGCTTCCGGCGGGAATTGGAAGGCTTGGGCGGTTACGACACCAAGGTAGCCGGCCAGCGCCTGCTCTAAATCAGGACGGCTTGCGCCGAGCTTTTATAGTGACGGCAAGTTCGTCATTTCGAATATTCGAGAAACGCAGTGTGAGGCGGCCTTCGTCGTCGAGCGCAACAATCGCAGGCGTATTCACTGAGACGAGAATCCAACCGGACGGCAGCGTCACGCGGTTAATTGGCCGGCCGAGCGTGCGCGTCCACACCAACTCACCGTTTGCGACGGTGTAGCCGACAGGGTCGGTGTAAGTTTCCTGCACGCGCACGCGCGTCGATTGGCCTTCTTCGACGGGCTTTTCGAGCTCTCCCTGAACAACCACGGAATCCGGGTCGGTGGGCGTTGGATAATAGCCGAGCGCGTTCACTTCTTTGCCAGAGACATTGGTCGTTTTCAGTTTGTGGCCGGTATCGAGATTGACGATGACGGCGTCGGGCGTTACGACGCTGCCCTTGCGCACGAAGCTGTGAACATACTTCTGGCCAGCCCGCGTAATGGTGAAGTCGTGCGAGATGCGGAATTGGTGCGACGCGGGGTCGAGCAGCCAATAACTGATTTCGCGATCCTGCTCGGCGCGGTGGAATTGCGCGGGAAGCAGGAAGCAGCCGAACAACAAAATCGGAATGAAGCGTTTCATGGCAACCTCCGCGCGGTGATCTTCACCGGCAGTCGATCGTCGCGGTCGTTCATGAAGCTTACGCGGACGCGCCCATCGGTATCGGTCGAAATGATGCCGGGCGACGCGCATCCGATCAGTTCGAAACCCGCGGGAAGGACTACGACGTTGCGCTTGATGCCAAGCGGACGGTCGAAGATCAGGCTGCCGTCTTTATCGAGATAGTAAGACGGGGCATCGGTGTAGGTTTTGAAAATCCGAATGCGGGTCTCGCCATTTAGCGGAACGGGCGCGGGCAAGTGGACCTGGAGATATTCGGCATCGTCCCGAGTGGCTGGCGGGACCAGACCGGCTGATTTTGCGTCTTTGCCCGTGATCACTTCGAATGAGAGCTCTTTGCCCGTACTGCGTTCGATGACGCGCTCCTTCGTTGCCGTGGAGCCGGGACGTATGGGATTGAGAAAAATGCGCGCCTTCTCGCGCGTTGCGGTTACGTCGTATGTGATGGCGAATTGATGCGTCTCAGGAGCGAGCAGCTCGTAAAGGGTGAACTCGTCGGCGGCTTGGACGCTGAGGCATGCAAGCAGAGCCGTCAGGAAGATCCGACTGGGCATAGAAACCCTATTCTATTCCGCGCGGAGCGTGATTGCGGATCGATACGGGTCGCGCGCCGCGCGGGGATCAGGCATGCGGCGAGGGCGGCGCATAACAACAGAGGAACAACCACGGCAAAAACAGCGGGGTCCAGTGGCGCGGTCTCGAACAATTGCGAACGAGGCGCGCGCGTTGCCGCAAGGGCGCCAATCACGCCGAGCAGACTGCCCGCGAGAACCGGACGCGGTCCTCGGCTCAACACAAAACTGGGGATATCGCGGCCGGTAGCGCCCAGCGCACTGCGAATCCCGATTTCGTTAATTCGCTGAGTCACTGCGAAGCGAGACGGTATGCCTGTTCCAGCAGATCGTCGGGCAGCGGCACGATTCTCTAGTCCCAACCGTTATCTGAAACGGATGCGAGTTCCGACTAACTCTGAAGTTGAAGTAAGGCAAAAAACCAAGGTTATGAGGACGAACTCGCTCCATAGGCAACTCCCTCACTTTTGAAGTCGCTTTGTCCAATCGCCGCGGGTGGCTTTGTCTGCCGAAGCGGCGCAGGAGGTCTGGCCAGATGGCTGCGTCGAATTACTGTTTATCCTGGGCAATACGTTTCTGGCAAACGCGGACGGCTCGAGCCACCCGTTCCCGAAGGTGACTGTACTGATTGCAGACACAGATCATGCGGGTGAGGAGTGAGGGAGTTGTTCGGTTGTAAGGCGCCAGGATACTACCTTCTGGTGTCAGAGACTGGAAGCCGGAGGAGTGGAAACGCTCGCGATGAAAATCGAGCCGCTGCCCGGCTGGACCAGTTTCACACGGCCGCGAATGTATTGGAGGCTTGGCTGGAAGAACAGCCGAGAATCGGCGGCCGTCTCACATCGGCGTTGCGCCAACTGTATGCGGACTGCGGAAACATTTCAATTGCTCAGCTCGCCGCTGCCTTCGCGCACAAATGCCCACTCCGATCGTTCGATCAATGCGCCGCTTCGGGATCGGGTCCTAAACGAAACGCACGATAATATTCAGCGTGCCAGCCCGATCCAGTTCCCAGCGTGAGAACCAAGTAATGGTTTGCTACGCTCTTGCTGTATAGCGATTCTGCTCGGTCTGCCAAACTCGCCGGCAGCCTTCATCCGACCACGCATATAAATAGGCGGACTCATCGAAGCTACATTCGATTCCAACTCCAGTTTTCAGGACTAAGAAAATGCCCGAACGGTGAAGCTTACATTCGGCTTCTTTCGAGGAGTTGCGGAACTGCGCCTCTGGGGCCGCCGGAATCGATTGGTTTGTCGCGCAACGCAAGTAAGGAAGCGCGAAGGTTGTCCAATCCGGTGTCCGCATGGCAGGGCAGGCAGATGGTGAACAAGAGGAACCACTTGGATCGCATCACGCGGCCATCATATTAGCGCTGCCGAAGCGCTTCGAGCGGATCGACACGTGTGGCGCGATAGGCCGGCACATAACTCGCCGCCAAGGCCACGGCGAGAAACAGAAACGCTATCCCGGCAAACGTGACCGGATCGGTCGCACTCACGCGATACAGCATGCCGGAAATGAGACGCGTGAGCGCGAGCGAAGCGATAGCGCCCAATACGATTCCCGCCACGCTGAGACGGATTCCTTGTGTGAGTATTAAGCGCAAAATATCGCCACGCTGCGCGCCGACGGCCTGCCGGATTCCGATCTCGCCAGTGCGTTGCGATACCGCGTACGCCATCACGCCGTACAGTCCGATGACCGCCAGCAGTAACGCGACCACCGCAAAACTAGCGATCAGGAACATCGTCTGGCGCGGTTCCGATAGCGTTTTCGACAAATGCCGCTCGAGCGTCTCTACGTCTGTGACCGGTAGATCCTTGTCCACCGCCAGCACCTGCGCCTCTGCGGTCTTGGCCAATAAACGCGGATCGCCGGCCGCGCGAATCGCCACCGACATGCCTGGAAATGCACGCTGCGGATAGGGCGTGTAAAAGGCCATGACCGGATCGGAACGCAACCCGCGATTGCGCACATCGCCCACCACTCCGACGATCTCGGCCACCGGATTATTGCGGCCGAACGTGAGCCGGTGGCCGAGCGGGCTTTGTCCCGGCCAATAGCTGCGCGCCATGGATTCGCCGATGATCACGACGCGAGGCGCGTGTTCGTCGTCGGCGAGCGTGAAGTCGCGGCCCTGAATCAGCGGAATGCCCAGCGTCTTGAAGTACGCAGGCATAATCGGATTCCATTG
>JBEKUT010000167.1:0-13942 GCA_049514735.1 Bryobacteraceae bacterium | reverse complement strand
GACCGGCTTTGGCGGTGACATCCGTGAAGGTGCCGTCGCCATTATTGCGATAGAGCGTGTTGTGATGGACGCCTGCGACAAACAGGTCGGGATAGCCGTCGTTATTGAAGTCGGCGACCGCAGCGCCCATATCGTAACCAGTGCCGGCCAGCCCGGCCTGCTCAGTCACGTCCGTGAAGACGCCATTGCCATCGTTGCGAAACAGGCGATTGGAGTATTTCGGATCGTCCTTCTTCAAGGTGGCGAGGTTGGCGCCATTGGTGAAGAAGATATCGGGCCGGCCGTCCCTGTTGTAGTCCAAAATGGCGACGCCACCGGCCATCGTCGCGGGTAAATGGCGGGACTCAGTTTCCGCATTCTCGAGCCGGAAAGGGACCGATTTTAGAGAGAAAAAGATCGGTGAATGCGGGACGCTTGCGGGCAGCGCGGGCAAAATCACGCCGAGCGCGAGTACTAATGACACCGCGCACGCGGCAAGCGACGATTTGCGATTCATAACGAGGAACTGCTCCGAGCAAAGGTAACACAGGGACCGCTTCCTGCCGGGCGCGGCTCGGTCACGCGCGTTTGACATATGACAAAAAAGGAGCGGCATCGCGCCGCCCCTTTTCTGAATCGAGTTGTCGACTTCGAACGGCCTTAGAAGTTGTACTTGACGGCGAACTCAATTACGCGCCGTCCCACGGTATACAACGGCGATCCCGTCGTGTTGGCGTTTTGGTTTGTCTGCGTGAGGTTTCCAGCCGCGTTCGAGAACTTCAATTGAACGTCGGCGTTGTTACCGGCCGCGTTGAACTCCGGCAGCGGGTGGTTCAAGAAGTTGAAGGCTTCAAAACGAAGCTGAATCTTCTGTTTCTCCCGGAACGTGAAGTTCTTGTAGATCGAAAGATCGCTGTTAGTGAACGCCGGCCCCTTAACGTACGGCCAGATGATGTTTCCAACCTGACCTGGCTGCGGGGGCGCGAAGCAACTCGGATTGAAGTATTGTCCGGATTTGAGGCCCGATCTCGGGTCGCAGGTCAGCACCGGAAGAAGCGGCATGGAACTGGTTCCAAGATAGGTCTGCGCACTGACAGGACCGGCCGCAACGTTCCCATACGTCGTGTTGAGAGCCGCATTGCTGTTCGCGCCAGTGTTGTCCTGCAGCGGCGGACCGCTCTGCCATTGCGTGATTCCGGAAAGCTCCCATCCGTTCACGATCCCGCCGAGAATTATGTTGTTGTGGATCGGAGCCGGAAGGTTAATAATATACGCCACGTTAAAAATGTGGCTGTGATCGTACGCCAGGACGCCATAATTGGGGCCGAGCGCGTACGGGTATTCCGCTGCTCCAGCTTGGTTGCCGTTGAAGGTTTGGCCATCGCGTGTTCCCAGCACCTTGCTAAAGGTGTAGTTGGTCGTGAAGGTCATGCGGCCGGTTTGTTTCTGCCAGGTCGTGATGAACGCGTTGTAGTTCGAGCGTCCGCCGTGGGTGAACAACTGGATCCCCGTGTAATTGTGGTAGGGATAATAGTCGTTCGCTGGGAAACTCCCGCTGAACGGATTATTCACGACACCCGTCAGCGGATCGGGTTTATAGAAGGCGCCGATCGGGATCAGATCCTGATCCGAAAGTGTGCCATCCAGAATCTGGTCGCGGCTGGCGCTGCCGGAATACTGGAATTCCGCAAGCGATCTCCACGGCGCACGCTGCGAAATCGTAAAGTTATAGGTCATGGCGTAGGGAACTCGGGAGTCGCCTTCCTGATCTACGCCGTTCGCATTGCTTCCCAGTCCGGGAGCGCCCAGGGACGGAGAGAACTGGTTAAAGGAGTTGTAGCCGATGCAGCAGTTCCAAGTAGTGGACTCGGACGCCACGTTCAGGGGGGCATTGTAGGCCGCGCCACCGATATTGTTGGCGGAGGCCTGATAACGGTAAACGCCGAAGCCGCCGCGGACCACCGTATTGCCGGTTCCGAACACGTCGTATGCTACGCCGACGCGGGGCTCAGGGAAAAAGAGCTTGGAAGGAACGCCGGACGAAGGGATGTTGGAATCGATACCGTGCCACAAGAGGCCGGTCCACCCGGGGGCCGATGAAGTGTTGTTGTAGGTCGCGGGATTCCATACCGCCAAGCCGAGATTGCCGGTATCCACCCAGTTTCCAATGTGCTCAGCGCGAATGCCCAGAGTCAAAGTTAACCGGCGGTTCACCTTCCATTGGTCGTTGGCAAAGAAGGAATATTGATAATACCTGGTATCCTGCACGGGAGACGAGCTTTCCTGGTAGAAGCCGGCGATGCGGCCCATCGCAAAATCGGCCGCGCCGTTGCTGCTCGTGTTGGCGCCGTAGGTTTCAAACTCCACGGTTCCCTGGGGGTTGTTCTGGAAGTTACTACCAGCTTGCCAGTTGCGTGCATAATCCCAGTAGACGCCAAACTTGAGCGTGTGCGTGCCAGCCACCTTGGTAATGTTGTCCGAGATATTGGGCGTCTGCGAAAGCTTACCGAAGTCTCCGCTCTCGAACTGTTGTCCGAAGGTCGGCGCGAAATAGCCGGGGGCGGATTTGCTCCAACTGATAGTGTTCGGGATCTGGGGCAAGTACGGATCCTTGAACAGCCCCGTCAAGCTGAAGCCGAGCTTGGTGGGATCCACGGCCGCCGGGTTCGTCAACGCGATGGGATTGAGGAATGAGGCTTCCGCAAACACGAACTCGTTGGTCAAGGTAGGCGAGAACACGTGCGTCACGTTCGCGCTGTAGATATTTGAAACCTGGTTGGCCGGCATCTGCGACGGGTAGGGAAGATCGTTCCCGGTGCCCCACCAAATGTTGTTCGGATTGAGGTCGGTTTCATCCTGGCGATTCCAGGAGAAGAACACCTTAGTCTTATCGCTGATATTGTAATCGCCGCGCAGACGCAGTTCCCAGCGATTAACGGGCAGGTTCAAAACCTGCAGATAGTTCGCGCCGAACGGATTAGAGGAGGGGCTAATATTCGGCGCCGGCATCGTCTTCCACAGTGCGAGGGAGTTCGGATCGAGCAGGTTGGCGGGAATTATGCCGCCCGGAAGCGTGACGCCGTTGGTGCAGCCTTTCGGGCAGGGTGCGACAGAATTGTTGCCGAACGTTCCGTTTGCGAAGTTTGATCCCAGGCTGGCCAAGTACGACGGGCTGAAGTTGCCTTGCATCATCTGTTGGGTCGGGATGAAACGCTCATTGATCGAACCCTCCGGATGCTGATCCATGTACTCGTAGGCGGCGTAGAAGAAGAGTTTATCGTGGTTGCGATTGAAGCGGAGCTTCGGAAAGATCACGGGGCCGCCGAAATCGCCGCCCGGATAATAATACGAGTCGTTGGGTTTCGCTACGCCAGTGGCTTTATATTCCGAATCGGTGGTGTTGAAGACACCGTTGCGGGCGTATAAATAAGCGCCGCCGTGGAAGGAACTGCTGCCGCTCTTGCCAATCGCCTGCAGCGTCACGGGGCCCTTCGCGAACTCCGCGCCATACGCATTCGTCAACAGCGAGATTTCCTGAATCTGGTTCTGATTCATGTTGGCGGTCTGCGTTCCCTGGTTGCCGGGATCGAGCAGGTTCGCGCCGTCCATGGTCATCGTCAGCGCGCCGTAGAGCTGCGTGCCCTGCGCCGAGAAATTTCCGATCGGGCCGCTGTTGCTCTGGGTGGTCAAGCTGTTCCACATACTGTTGTTGAGGCCAGTCGCCATACCCATGCCAGGCATGATCTTCATCAGCTCAGCGGCGTCGCGGCCTTGAATGGCAAGGTCGGTGACCATGTGTTCGTTCAAAGTCTGGCTGACCGCGCCCGTATCGGTCGGCACCACAACCTCGCTCGACGATATAACCTCAACTTCCTGCTTCGCCATGCCGACTTGGAGGGCGATGTTAGGAATGTTGATGTTATTCCCCTGCGTCAACGTGATCCCCTGCTCTTCCCAGCTTCGGAAGCCGTTGGCGGAAATCGTTATTGTATAGGTCGCGGGTTGAACCGAAGCGAAATTGAAGAATCCGGAGCTGTTCGAAACGCTGTCGCGCTTGGCCTTCGTCGCCTCGTCGGTGAGGAGCACCGTGGCGTTTGGAATTACTGCGCCGGTGGAGTCGGCTACCGTGCCGCTAATGGAACCGGTGCGGAACTGCCCATACATCAATGGCATGCAACAGAACAGCAATGTCAGGAAGATGGTGATGGTTGGCAGCACACGGGACTTGCCGGTTGCCGAGAGTGTAGCTTCTAACATGGAAATCTTGCCCCCAAAGGAAATTGTCTGAAACCAACGGATTTAGCTGGAGCCTATGCTAATGCCTTCCTACTAGCAAGTAAAGGTTAATAGGGTTACGACACACTGCTGTAACGAAGTTACGGCTTGTTTTCAGAGGGTTGCGGGAAATGACGCAGGGGTGGGATAGACAATCGCATAGCTCCGTCCCGTGTCGTTCTCGAACGGGCAGACCACAGAAAGCGATGGCCTGCTCTACCGAAGTACGTTACAGGTAGGAACCTGCTTATTTTCAGCGACGTTAACGGTCCTGGGAAGAACGTTTAACGGAACCGGATCGCGTTTGCATTTGACGGGCAAAAAGATGTATACTCCGACCAAAGCTGCTTTGGTGATGGCCACGACTGCCAATTTCGAACAAGAGCGGGAGGAACTTGCGTGCCTGTTGTCTTCCAGGCTTTTTAACCGCGCTCCTAACCTCGCACACCTTCTAAACTATGTCTGTACCAAGTATTTCGAGGGTCAAGCCGACCAGATAAAGGAATACAACATCGCGGTCGAGGCACTGGGGCGTCCCGCGGACTTCGATCAGAAACGCGACTCCATCGTGCGGGTGGAAGCCCACCGGCTGCGGAGCAGGCTGAAGCAATTCTATGAGAGCGATGGCTCCAGCCACGCGGTTCGGATCGAAATTCCACAGGGCCAGTACGCGCCCAAGTTCCTTCTAAACCGCGAGCTGATAGCCGCCGGACCGCCTCCCTGCGAAGCACTGGAGGTAATGAACCCGCCCGTGGCGCTCCAACAGTTGGAGACATTTGAAAATCCCAGGGCGGAGTTCACCGCGGTACTGCGCAAGACTTCGAACCGGCCTCGCGAGATATTTTTGGGGACAGCCTTGGCGATTATCGCTGTTGCCGGGATCGTCATCGCCATGAAATTCACGGGGGCGCAGGCACGCACCCGGAGCGCGCCTGAAATCACTCTAACCGCTACCGCCACCGCATGGAGCGGAGACGAACTTCGCATCCTCGCGGGATCGGCTAAGTCCTATACGGACCGTTTTGGCCGCGTCTGGAGCGAGGACCGTTTCTTCAACGGCGGTTCCGTTTACTCGATTTCGAACCACCCTATCTTAGGCACGCGGGACCAGATCGTCTACCAGAACCGCCGCGAAGGCGCTTTCCGTTACGATATCCCCCTCAAGCCTGCAACCTACGAGCTGCGTCTCCATTTCGCCGAAACTGTGTATGGCGACAGCAACATTGCCGGGGGTGGTGAAACCAGCCGCCTTTTCGGCGTGCTCGCGAACAAGAAACAGCTCCTCGAATATATCGACGTGGTCGCCGACGTCGGGCCGAACGCCCCGGACATCCGCGTCTTTAAAGATATACATCCGGACGCCGACGGCTTCCTGCACCTGGAGTTCAAACCGCAAGTCAATTCGGCCTTTCTGAACGCCATCGAAATCTCTCCCGGCCTTCCCGGCCGCTTGCGGCCCATTCGAATCGTGGCCCGGGACCAGGATTATACCGATAGAAGCGGGCAGGTGTGGGGCGCCGACCGCTTCTTCCACGGCGGTCAGCTCGTCATGCGTCCGCCCGAGGTTTCGAGCGCCGCCGACCCGGAGCTCTACCGCGGCGAACGGTTCGGCAACATCACCTATTCAATTCCAGTCGCGCCTGGGCGTTATGGCGTCATCCTGCATTTCGCCGAGACGTGGTTCGGACCCGATAAACCCACCAAGGGTGGAGCGGGGAGCCGCATGTTCGATATTTTCTGCAATGGCGTCGCGCTGGTTCGCGGTCTCGACGTATATAAGGAAGCAGGCGGCGACAACCGGCCGCTGGAGCGGACTTTCCACGGCATCGCTTCGAACGAACAAGGCAAGCTGGTTCTGTCGCTGGTTCCGATTCGCAATTACGCCTGCGTGAATGGCATAGAAGTGCTGGACGAATCGGTTCCGGGCGCGCCGATTAGACCCTAGAGGCGTCCTTGGGCGTCCAGAGCCCCGATCTGTACTAAATCGGTCGGATAGTCGCCGGTGTAGCAGGCGTAGCAATAATCGCCCTTTTTATCGTCCACCGCGATCCGAAGCCCGTCGATCGGAAGATATGCCAGCGTATCTGCATCCACGAATTGGCGTATCTGCTCGATCGAATGAGACGACCCGATCAACTCGCCCTTCGACGGAGTGTCCACGCCATAGAAACAGGGCGAGATCGTCGGCGGACAGGAGATGCGCAGGTGAACTTCCCTCGCCCCTGCATTGCGAACCATGCGGACAATCTTCTTGCTGGTGGTCCCGCGGACCAGAGAATCGTCCACCAGAATGACTCGTTTGCCTTCGAGCAAATGCCGTACCGGATTCAGCTTCAGCTTGACTCCAAAATCGCGGATGGCCTGCGACGGCTCGATAAACGTTCGGCCAACGTAGTGATTGCGGATGAGCGCCTGACGGAACGGGATGCCGGACTCTTCCGCATAACCGATGGCAGCCGTGGTCCCCGAGTCAGGCACCGGCACCACCACATCGGCATCCACGGGAGCTTCGCGCGCCAGAAGTTTGCCGAGGTTCTCGCGTGATTCCTGCACCGCGCGTCCAAAAACAATAGAATCGGGACGCGAGAAGTAGACGTGTTCGAAGACGCATTGCGAGATCGGCTGTGGCGAAGCGTATCGTTCGCGTGTTACGCCTTCGGGACCAACGCATACCATCTCGCCCGGCTCCACATCGCCGATGTAAGTCGCGTTGATCAGATCGAACGCACAGGTTTCGGAAGCAAATACCTGAGCCACCCGCCCATCGGTCTGCACCAGTTGCCCCATAGCCAGGGGCCGGAATCCATGAGGATCGCGGGCTACAATTATGCGGTCCTGCGCCAGAAACACCAGCGAGAACGCGCCCTCGAGCTGCAGCAGCGCATCGCGCATCGCGCCGGAAAGAGTCTTGTGGAACGAGCGCGCAACTAAATGCAGAATAACTTCCGTGTCGCTCGAGGCCTGGAAAATAGACCCGTGCCGTTCCAAATCGCGCCGCAGACTGGCGGCGTTCGTGATATTTCCGTTGTGCGCTACCGCGACCTTGCCTTTATTGCACGCGACCGAAAACGGTTGCGCATTCAAGAGAACCGTGTCGCCGGTGGTCGAATAACGGGTGTGTCCGATGGCGAGGTCGCCCGGCAATTGATTGATCACGTCGGGAGTGAAAATGTCCGCGACGTGTCCCATGCTTTTGTGGCAATGGATCTCGCGCCAATCGCTGGTCGCAATTCCGGAACTCTCCTGACCCCGGTGCTGCAATTGGTACAGCCCGAGATACGCCATATTGGAGGCCTCCGGATGGCCGTAAATGGCGAAAACGCCGCATTCTTCGTGAAGTTTGTCGTCGAAAGGGACAATCATGAGTGATGCAGTACTTCCTCGAGAGAGTTTTCCCAAACTGACTTCAGATCGGCAATGGGGGAGGAGACGAGCCTTTCAGAGCGGTTGCCGATTTCGACTTGCCCCTCTATCGTAGCGCCGATCCGTATCGCTTGCACCCGGTACTCACCTGCGATCCGTTCTACCGCTTCCGGCTGTTCCGTCGAGATAAGGATTCGAGACGGACCTTCATGGAACAACAACAGATCGGCACGAAGATCGGAATCCAATTCAATCCTGGCCCCTACGCCGTTACTTCCAAACGACGATTCCGCAATTGCCACGCCGAGTCCGCCGTCGCTGAGATCGTGTGCCGATTCCGCCGCTCCCACCTCTAAGATGCGGCGAATCGCCTGGTGGACTCGCTTCTCATAATCCATGTCGAGGGCCGGAGGCAGCCCCCACAGATCGTTGAGGATAACCTTCGCGAATTGCGTTCCGCCGAAATGCCGTGGATCGGCAGCGCCGATGCCACCGAGCAGGATCACCGTGCGGCCCGGAGCCTGGAAATGCAGCGGCGTCGGCCGGCCCGTTTTCATCAGGCCCACGATGCCCACCACAGGCGACGGATAAATCGCCTCGCCCAACGTTTCGTTGTAAAGGCTGACGTTGCCGCCCGTGATCGGCGTTTCGAAGAAGAGGCACGCTTCGGCCATCCCTTCAATAGACTCGACCAATTGCGCCATGATCTCAGGACGCTCAGGATTTCCGAAGTTGAGATTGTTCGTTGCCGCTACCGGCAGCGCGCCGGCCGTCGAGAGATTGCGGCAGCATTCGGCAACAATCAACTTTGTTCCTTCACGCGGCGAGAGAGCGCAGAAACGTGGATTGCCGTCGAGCGACATGGCAATGGACGTTCCCGTTTCCTTGATCCGTATGATAGCGGCGTCGGAACCTGGACCTTCGACTGTGTTCGTTCGCACCATGTAATCGTACTGCTGCCAGATCCAGCGCTTGGAGCAAACGTCGGGCGACGCGAGTATTAGCTGCAGCGAATCGCCCAAATCTTCCGGCTGATGAGTTCCGAAATACCGGGGCACTTCAAGCGGCGCGGGCCGATAGGGCGCGACACCATGAGGCCGGTCGTAAACGGGCGCTTCGTCGGCCAAAGCGCGATTCGAAATCTCCGCAACCACTTTGCCATGATCCTTCACGCGTAACATGCCGTCGGCCGTGACGGAACCCACGGTGACGGCGTCCAATCCCCACTTCCGGAAGACAGCAAAAACCTCGTCTTCACGACCTTTTTCAGCCACCAGCAGCATGCGTTCCTGCGATTCGGACAGCATGATCTCGTAAGGAGTCATTCCGGTCTCGCGCTGCGGAACATACTTGAGATCGATCTCGACTCCCGTCTCCGCGCGGCTGCCCATCTCGCACGTCGAGCAGGTGAGCCCGGCCGCGCCCATATCCTGAATGCCGACGATGGCGCCGGTCTTCATAGCTTCCAGGCACGCTTCGAGCAGCAGCTTTTCCATAAAAGGATCGCCAACCTGCACGTTGGGACGCTTCTGTTTCGAAGACTCGGTGAACTCGGCCGACGCCATCGATGCGCCGTGAATGCCATCGCGCCCCGTCTTCGCGCCCACGTAGATCACGGGATTGCCGATGCCGGTGGCGCGTCCATAGAAGATCTCGTCTTTCCGGAAAACGCCCAGCGCAAAAACGTTGACCAGTGGATTGCCGTTGTAGCAGCGTTCGAAAACGCACTCGCCGCCAACGGTCGGCACGCCGAAACAGTTGCCGTAGTGCGCGATCCCTGAAACCACCCCTTCCAGAATTCTGCGATTCCGCGCGTGGTCGAGCGGACCGAAGCGCAGAGAATCCATCACCGCTAGAGGCCGCGCGCCCATCGTGAAAATGTCGCGCAAGATGCCGCCCACGCCGGTCGCCGCGCCCTGAAAAGGCTCGATGAAACTCGGATGATTGTGCGATTCGATTTTAAACGCAATAGCGTGATCGCCGCCAATATCGATGATGCCGGCGTTCTCGCCAGGCCCTTGCAGCACCAGCTTGCTGCGCGTCGGCAGCTTCTTCAAGTGCAATCGCGAGCTCTTATAGGAACAATGCTCGCTCCACATGACGCTGAAAATACCAAGTTCGGTGTAAGTAGGCTCGCGGCCCAGCAGCGCAACGATCTTGTCGTATTCGGATGAAGTAAGCTGGTGCGCTTCGATAACTTCAGTGGTCATTAAAAAGTGGCTGAAACGGTGGCGGGCGCCAGTGCCGACACAATCGACCGCAGCACCACCAATCCATCGGACGATCCCATCAGCGGCTCGCTAGCTCGCTCCGGATGCGGCATCATACCCATGACGTTGCGGCCCTCGTTGAGAATGCCGGCGATATCCCGCATCGACCCGTTCGGATTCTCGGCGTAGCGGAACAGGACGCGATCTTCCGACTCCAACTGATCGAGCGTCCGCTCATCGGCTATGTAGCAGCCCTCGCCATGAGCGATCGGCAAGTGCAATATCTGGCCTTTTTCGCCGGCCGTGGTGAACGGCGAGTCCGTGGTTTCAATGCGAATGGGAAGCGTGCGGCAAATGAATTTCTGGAGCCTGTTGCGTACCAGCGCGCCGGGAAGAAGGCCGCTCTCCACCAGGATCTGAAAGCCGTTACAGATCCCCATCACGAGCCCGCCGTCCCGGGCGAACTTCTTGACGCTCTGCATCACGGGAGAAAACTTCGCAATGGCTCCGCAACGCAAGTAATCGCCATACGCGAAACCACCGGGCAGAATTACGGCATCCAGATTATTCAGGTTTGTAGAATCGTGCCAGATGAACTCGGCTTGCTGGCCGAGGTTGTTCGATACTGCGTACCACGCATCGTGATCGCAGTTGCTACCCGGGAAGACAACGACGCCAAATCTCATCGGGATACGAAAATCTTAGCACGCACTCACTGACCCACGAGGCATCGCCTGCCTTTAAGCGGGGGCCGGCGCGGCAGCCTTCTTTCGCGTGGCCCGCTTTTTCTCGGCTGGAGGTTGACGATCGCTCTTTTTGAGCGCCGGCATGACGATGGAGAGTACAAATTTCTTTTCGCCGTGCTCGTCAAATTTGATCACGATATGCTCTTCATTGCAGTTTAGGACAGAGCCGAGTCCGAATTTCAAATGTTCGATTTGAGCGCCTGGAGCGAAAGCTGGTTTAGCGGCCATGGGTTGGTTGTTACTGCCTCAAGAATATGGTAACATTTGGGGCCCGATTTGTCGAAAGCAAGGCCGTTCGATCTCCGATTGCTACCCTCACAGCGATGAAGCTTTTGATCTTCTCGGACATCCATGGCGACACCGCGGCCTTACTGAAGCTCATGGATACCGCAGCGGATTACTATTTCGCCGCGGGCGATCTGGCGAACTGGGGCCGTGGACTCGAGAAATGCGCGGCGCCTCTTCAGAAGCACGCGGACCGCGTTTACGTGCTTCCGGGCAATCACGAATCGGAGTCCGACATCGAGCGCTTTTGCGCCAAGCATGGGTTCCACAATTTCCACGGACAAACCATGACATTGGAGGGCTACAAAGTTGCCGGGCTCGGCTATTCCAATCCGACTCCCTTCCAAACACCTGGCGAATACAGCGAAGAGGAACTCGCGCGGAGATTATCGGCTTTTGAAAACCTAACGCCGTTGGTGATGGTGTGCCATTGCCCGCCGCTCGGAACAAAGCTCGACCGCGCGGGTGAGAAGCAACATTATGGAAGCAAGTCAATCCGCGAATTCATCGAACGCGTTCAGCCCGCGTACTTCTTCTGCGGACACATCCACGAGGCTGAGGGGGTCGAGGAGCAACTAGGCGCGACACGGGCGTTTAACGTTGGGAAGAAAGGCTACCTGCTGGAACTATGATGCTTTCCGATAGCGCCAGAAAAGTTCAGGACGCTCTGGAAGATTTTGGCCTGACATTGCGTGTAGTCGAGATGCCGCAAAGCACCCGCACGGCGAAGGATGCAGCGCAAGCAATCGGATGCATGGTCGCGCAGATTGGAAAATCCATAATATTCAAGGGCGCGCGGAGCGGGAAGGCCATTCTGGTGGTAGCCAGCGGAGTGAACCGGGTCGACGAGAAAATCATCGCGGCACACACCGGCGAACCGATCGAAAAAGCCAGCGCCGAATTCGTTCGGGAGGCAACCGGATTTGTGATCGGCGGCGTTCCACCCACGGGCTTTGCGACGCCCATCGAAACGTGGATCGATGAGGACCTGTTTCAGTTTGCGGAGATCTGGGCGGCGGCGGGAACCCCTTCCGCCGTCTTCGCGTTAACGCCAGGCGAATTGCTGCGCATTACGGCAGGAAGAACCATCAAGGTTCATTAGATCTCCGGATAAAAGTCGAAGAACGCGTCCAGCGACTGCATGAGTTGCGCGCGAATCTCGTCCTCGCCGCCCTCGATCAGGTGCATGCTGACACGCGCTTTCTTGCCGCTCTTGAGAGTCACTTCCGCCTCGGTAACTTCTGCCACTTCCTCGGAGGGCAGTAGCCGCATTCCATAGATCAGCGCGAGTTTGGCCATATTCAATTGTAGGGTCAGCGCAACAGATTTGCGTGTTTCGCGGCCATCAGCACTACGAATTGCGTGAGGTTAAAGCCGGCATGCATCAGCGCCGAATTCACGGTCGACCCGGTTTTATAACGCCGCCAACCGAAGAAGACGCCAGCGGTTGCGATCAGCGCCACGGGACGCCAGTCGGGATACTCAAAGCCGTGCAGCAACCCAAACAGGATGCCCGTGATGACGATTCCTGCAACCGGTCCTAACGAACGAATCAGCAACGGCATCATGAAGCCTCGAAATGCCAGTTCTTCGCAGAGCGGTCCGACGATAACCACGAGCGCCCCAAACAGCACTATGAGCACGGTGGTGTTCAACAATCTTTCGAACGCCAGCGGCATCGGTGGAGTATGCATCGCCGCTCCGATCAAGCCGAGACCGATCGCGATGACCGGCCCCGCTGCCAGACTGCTAAATGCATTTCCGACGTGTGTAGGGTTCCACCCCAACGCCTTCCAAAACGGAGCATCATATCGCGCCCGTAATATTACCGCCAAACAGCAGAACACGAGAAGATACCAGATGAGTTGTCCGAGGAGCAGCTTGTAGGCGTCAGGCAGCGCATAGAGACCGGGGATAAATCGCACCAGCACCAGCGACCCGAAGAGGCTGGCGATCCCGAGAGTTATGAACAGACCCAGGTCGGAATAATCCCAGAACGCTTCGTTTTGCGTTGGCTCTGAGGCCGACTGAACGATCTCGAGCGGCTGTTCCGGAGGGATCATGCTGCGCGCTCAATTAGCGCCGCGGCCAGCAGCGGAATCATCAACTCGTGATGCCCGGTGATGGAGTAACCATGTCCGCCGGATTTGGCATGCGGCCGGTTCACGACGTTCGCATTGGGCCGGTAGTGCTGTAGGAAGTCGAAGTTCACGGTCGTAAAATTTCCCAGCGGATTGCCGAGGTTGCGCACCACCGAGACGGCCTTCAGAAACACCTCGGGCAAGACGACGGCGGAGCCGACGTTCAAATAGACGCCGCCGTCGTTCAACTCTTTCACCATCGCGCACAGCAGCCGGAAGTCGTGATGGGTAGCCTCGCCGATGGCCGCGCCGCGGGCTGCCGGGTGCGTATGCGGCGTGTCGGTGCCGATAGCGACATGAACCGTTATCGGAATGCCCACGCGATACGCTTCGCGCAAAAGACTCGACTCCGCAAACTGCGGATTTGCGATGCGTTCCATACGAACGCTCAGCGCTTCGCCAAGTCCGACCTTGCCCGCGCCTTCAACAATCGCCTCGTTCATTTCGCGGCCGGTCTCTTCCGCCGCGCCGAAACTTCCGTCGGGCAGAACCGCCTCGACATCCTCACTGGTGTGGCCGGCAATGCCGATCTCAAAATCGTGAATCGCGGAAGCGCCATTGAGAACGAATCCGGTCGCGTAACTGCGCTGCATCAGGTCGATCAGCACCGGAGCCAGGCCACATTTGATGACGTGGCCGCCGAGTCCCCACAGAATCGCGCGTTCTCGCTTGCGTGCGCCAACGATCGCGTCGATGACGGCCCGGAACGAATCGGCCGCAAGAATGGATGGCAGGGAATCAATGAGGCTCGCGACGCCCGCGCCTTTCTGGAACGGCTTTGCGAAATGTTCGACTCGCACCTTGCCGCCGCGTGTCTGAATCGCCACCGTTTTCAGACCGCTAAAATCGAGCGGCTGATAAGGATATTTCGAATTCACGCGACCTTTCCGTTTCGCATCACTTTTTCGAGCGCATGAGCGGTGTGGCTCTTGCGTACGCGAAT
>JBEKUT010000166.1:0-13966 GCA_049514735.1 Bryobacteraceae bacterium | reverse complement strand
CGCCGAATTCGCGGTCAATATGGAGCGCGATGGCATCCATCTCCGACTGCGCCTGCGCCACGCTGACGCCAGTTTTGAGCCGGCCATAGACAGTGAAGCGCCGCGTTCCACGCGATGCCACTTCCTCGCGATTATCCGGGCGGTTGGAGCTTGATGACATCCATAGTTCGGCGCCGTTCGGGAAATCAAATGAGGCAGGCATCACGCCGGCGATCACATAACTATCTCCGTCGAGCGCGATTGATTTGCCGATCCAATGCCGATCCGATCCAAAGACTCTTGCGAACAATCCGCGGCTGATGACAACTGCTTGTTCGTGGGCGGAATCGGCCAACGTGCGGCCATCGGCCGGCGGAACGCCAAACACTTCGAAGAAGTCCGGAGAAACAATCTGACCGTTCAACGACTGCGCTCCGGCAGGTCCGGAGAGATTGAATGTTATGCCGCGCGCGGCCGCGAGTTTATCAAACGACGTGCTACGCGCGCTCCAATCGATAAAATCGGGATACGAGGTTCCGTAGACCTCTCTCGATTTGATTCCGATGGTGCTGCAACTGACTAAACGATCGGCATGAGGAAAAGGAAGCGGCCGTAGCAGAACGGCGTCGATCACCGAGAAGATGGCTGTGTTCGATCCGATCCCGATCGCCAGGATCGCGACCGCGACGACCGTATACAACGGCGCGCGAGCGAGGGTGCGGATGGCGTAACGCAGGCCCATAAACCCTTGACGTTTGGCGTCATGATATCGTGGGGGCGGTGCTTACGATCGACAAAATACTGGTCCCCGTAGACTTCTCGAACCGCTGCCTTCGCATGATCGCCGATGCCAAAGCGCTCGCCGCCATTTATGGGGCTGAGCTGACGCTGCTGCACGTTGTGAATCCGATGTATTCATTCCCTGCGACGGCCATATCGGGTCCCGCGATGGTGCCGATTCCCGAATCGATTATCGTCGATAGACAAAAACAGCTCGATCAGTTTGCCGCTGACGAACTGCAAGGCGTAGCGGTGCGCAGGTTTGTCTACGAGGGCGAAGCGGTGGAGCAGATCGCCGGTTTTGTGCAGTCGGAAAACGTAAATCTGATTGTCATGGCAACGCATGGGTACGGCATGCTGCGGCGTTTTCTAATCGGCTCGGTTACGGCCAAAGTGCTGCACGATGTCGCGTGTCCCGTCTTTACGGGTGTCCACATGGATCATCACGATCCCGTCGCGCCGGCGTTTTCACACGTTCTCTGCGCTGTGGATCTGGGTCCTCAAAGCAGTGCCGTGCTTTCCTGGGCGGGTCAATTTGCATCGGATTGCGGAGCCCGGCTCGATCTTGTGCACGCCGCTCCCTCGGCGGAACGCCTTGCCGGGGCGGCTACGGAGATCGCGAAGCTGCAGGAAGCGACGGGGGTAAAGGCGGGGGAAGTTTATCTCCGCGATGGCGAGCCGGTGAATGCCGTTTGTGCGGTGGCGAAAGAGATCGACGCGGATGTGATCGTCATTGGCCGCGGCGATCGGGAAGGTCTCAATGGCATGCTGACGACCCACTCTTATGCCATCATTCGGCAGTCGCCGCGGCCAGTGGTGAGCGTTTAGAACTCCAGCCGCGTTTGGAACGCGATCATCCGGGGCGAGCTGTCGCCGCCCAGCCCCACGCCTAGCAATCCCGTTGGAGGGGAGGTTGTGTAGCCGAACGCGCCGAATCCGGTCTGCGTGGAGGGCTTTCCAGGGATGCCCGCGTTTACCAAATTAGGCAAGGCGAAATTCGGATGATTGAACAGGTTGAAGAACTGGCCGTCGATGCGCAGCTTCACGCGTTCCGTCAACTGGAACCACTTGGTGAGGTACAAATCGCTCCATAAGAAATCCGGGCCGCGTAACGCGTTACGGCCGAGATTGCCGAACTGACAATTAGAGGGGCTATCGCCGCCGGCACAAGCGCCGGTACTTGGGTCGACAACCGAGACAAACGCGTTGGGATTGAGCCACTGGATGGTTCCCGGTTGAGTGACGCCAGGAATGGGATTGCGATCGTACAGCGGAACGCCTGGAACGACGCTCGCGTATTGCGGGCCGCCGCCTTGAACGATGCCGTTTCCGTTGGCGGTATGAGGCGCGCTCAAGACCGAGAACGGTAGGCCGCTATGCCAAAACGCGGTGCCTGAGACCTGCCATCCTTTAAGCATTTTTCCGGGAAGTTGATACACATACTGAGCGGTCAAGTTATCGCGCACATCGTAATCGCATGGGCCATACTGACGGGCAAGATCGCCAGGAAGCGGCGAAAGAAGCGCCCCGGCGGCGAAGGGGAGAAATCCCCCGTTCGAGACCGTGTCCATGCAGTGACTCCACGTGTAGTTGACCTGTACTTGAAGGCCGTGCGAGAGTCTCTTGTCCGCCGTCAATTGCAGGCCGTTATAGTGGCTGTTCGCGCCGGTGTTCAATTGCGTGACAGACGCGAAACGCGGATCAGCCGGCTGCTCGTATGGGAACGGGGCGAAGCAGCCGCTGCAGACCGTCTGATAGCCGTTCACTTGCGTCTCATAAGGCTGGTTCACGGCGCGCGTGCCCACATACTGCGCCCTCAAATGGAGTGTGTCGCCAGCTTGATGTTCCAGTGCAAAACTCCACTGCATGAAATAGGGCGCATGCAATTTGCCATCGGGAACGGCTGTGATGGAGATCGGCGGGAGACAGGTATTTCGATTCGCACGCGGAGACGCGCAGGAGAGTTGACCTTGCGCGAAGCCCGAGTTGAAGAGCCGATTGGCCGCCGCGGTCGCGTCAATCGCGTTGTTAATTTGGACTCCACCGACGGTACCGAGTAGTCCTCCTTGAAACGTCTTCGAGTAGGGAGGATTGGTTCCTACGAGATCGACGACGCTGCCTGGCAGGAGGTCGCTGAACACTCCGAAGCCGGTACGCAGGACGGTGTGCGGCGCGATCTGCCATGCGATCGCGGTCCTGGGCTGTAAGATCGCGGCGGGCGTGGCGGCGAATACACTGCTTTGCTGCGTTCGAATCACTTGATTCAGTGGTTGATTTACATCGTGAGTAATTGAATCGAATGAACCGGCAAGACGCGCGACTGAGTCATGCGGATTTAGAGGATTGGAATTGTAAGTGTCGCGAATGCCAAAGGTCCAGGTTAGCTTACGAGTTAGCTTCCACGTATCCTGCGCATAGAAATCGAGATTGAGGAAGTTATAAGGCTGTGAGTCAGCCAGTGGATAAGTTGCCGACGCAGTGGACGCGGCGCCGTAGATAAATTGCGGCAAGGTTGTGTAAGTGACCAGCGGGACCACGCCCTCGCCGAAGTCATAATCGTTCAGGAGGAAGATGCGGCTGTTAGTTCCGAACTGGAAGTCGTGCGAGCCGGATGTCCAAGCGAGATTGTCGTTGATGAAGAAGCGCGTGGCGCGCCGTCCTTGCACCCATGTATTGTCGAGCCCGCCGAGTGTAGTGAACGGGGCATTCGCACCGCTGCCTTGCAGGACGATTGGAAAGGCCGCGAGTGTCTTTTGAAGATCGGACGGCCCGAACAGGCTTTCATACCATGAGAACGCGGGATTGAAATAATTCACCAGATGTCCGGAGAACACATGCGTATAACCTAATGCGAAGGAGTAAAGAGGTTGCGGAGAGAAGGCGTTGAAGATTGAATTGATAGGATCGGTATAAGCGGCCTGAAGTCCGGTGTCGGATTGAAAGCGGAACCATGCAATGTTCTTGGAATCGATATTGTAATCGATGCGCGCGGTTTGTACCTGCTCGCTATCGTCACTCGAATGGGAGATGCTCTGGCGGTTCGCGCAACCATTTCCATTGGGCGGATAGCCGGCCGCGGCGCTCCCATTGGTATTGAAAGGACAGCCGAGAACCGGCAGCGGAGTACCTGCAGTTTTGCCATACAGCGAGAAGAGCTTTTGATACAAAGGGACGAGCTGTGGCGCTGGCTGATAAGTCGATCCGGTTACGGAATCGACACCTCCGCGTGGCAGTTGCTGCAATACGTAATTCTGAAATGCCGGCGTTGGCACGGTTGTGGCGTTGACGATCGGCAGCGCGATGCGAACCCATTCGGAATCGAAGAAGAAGAATAACTTGTCATGTACCGCCGGGCCTCCCAAGCTGCCGCCGAAGTGATTCACCGTAGAGCGTGGTTTATGATTCCCAGGGGTCGCGTTCGTGAAGAAATCGGCCGCGTTGAACTTGGAGCCATTCCACAACTCGTACAGATTTCCGTGGAACTGGTTGGTTCCGGATTTCGTGACATAGTTCACTTGAGACGCGCCGTATCTGCCCAGATCGACCGAGTAGGATACAGTGTTGACGGTCACTTCCGCGATGGAGTTTAATCCGAGCACGAGATTGGTGGAGAGTCCGCTGTTGAGATTCGTTAGCGGGTCGTTGGTCTCCAGGCCATCGACGATGTAGCCGTTCGATAGAGAAGGCAGGCCGTTAAACTGCACGTTGCCATAGCCGTTCGATCCGCCGACGAAATCGTTCCCGCTGCCGGCGGTGTTGATGAGAGCCCCCGCTGCGAACTGGAGCGGATAGGTCATGTCGCCGCCGGGATTCGGAAGATCTTCTAGAGATCGGGCGTTCAAGGTTGTAGAAGTGTTGGGGTTCTCAGGGTTGAGCAGAGGAGCTCGATCCTGCACCAGAACGGTTTCGCTTGCGGATGCGACGTTGAGCTTGAAATCGACTTGCTGTTTCTGCCCAAGCGCAGCGGATACGGAATTGTTTTGCTGTGCTTCAAAATGCTCGGCTTCAGCCTTCACGGCGTACATGCCGGGCTTGAGTTGCGGAAAGTTGAAGCGTCCGGAATCGTCTGTTTTCACGATTCGCTTCAGTCCGTTCTCGATACTCGTAACCGTTACGGTTGCGGCCGGGATGGCCGCACCGGAGGAGTCGCTGACGGAGCCTACAATCGCGCTGGTTGTCTCGCCCTGGCCCAGGAGAGGGTTCCACGATGCGAACGCAGAGAGCAGCATCGCGGCCAGAACAAATTTAGGCATAGCTAAATAATACGGAAAACGTTCCGCCCTGTCAAGATTCACGATGCTATCCTCAACCTTAGTGACTCCTAGAATTCACGGTCCGTACACGACGGAATCGGTAGACGATTATCTAAAAGCCATCCACGAACTCGGAGGCGCAGAAGAGGAACGCGTCACCAGCAACTCTTTGGCGCAGCACCTTGGCGTGCGCGCGGCCTCCGTTACAGGAATGCTCCAGAAGCTCGCGGCGCAGAAGCCGCCGTTTGTGAAATACGAGAAGCACCACGGCGTGCTCTTGACGCCGGCGGGGAAGATGCGCGCTCTGGAGGTTCTTCGGCACCATCGTTTACTGGAGCGCTTTCTGCATGATTTCCTCGACTACTCCTGGGACGAGGTTCACGAGGAAGCAGAACGGCTGGAGCATTTCATCTCGGAACGTTTGGAAGACCGCATCGCCGCGAAGTTGGGCGATCCGGAGACCGATCCGCACGGACACCTGATTCCGGAGCGAAGCGGCGCGCTTCCGGCCCGTCAGGAAGTGCTGTTATCGAAATGGGCGTGCGGCATTCCGGCCGTGATCAGCAGCGTGTCGGACCGCGACCCTGCCGCTCTACGCGATATGACGAGACTCGGATTGAAACCGGGCGTTCCGATCCTAGTGGAAACGGGAACGCGCAATGCTTCTCTGCGGGTTCGTATCGGCGACCGGGCGGATGCAGTGCGTTTGAGCCAGACTCTCGCTTCGGGGATTTCGGTGATCAGGATGCCGCCGTCGCAGCAGTAGCGATTGAAAAATGAAAAGTCGATCCTTTGCCTTTCTCCGATTCCACCCAAATGCGTCCGCCATGTTTCTCCACGATTCGCTTGCAGAGCGCGAGGCCGATGCCGGTTCCCGGATACTCGCTGCCGTGGAGGCGTTTGAAGACGCCGAAAATCCGTTCGTGATAGGCGGGGTCGATGCCGAGCCCGTTGTCGCATACTGAGAGTACCCACTCCCCGGCATTTTGTACCGCCGAAACACGGATATCGGGCGGGTCGACGCCGCGATACTTAATCGCGTTGCCGATCAGATTCTGAAACAATTGCGCGAGTTGAACTCTGTCGCCGCGCACCGTGGGAAGGGGGCCGGCGTGAATGGAGGCGCCGCTTTCTTCCATCGCGGTCTGGATATTGCCGAGCGCCCACTGCAGCGCCTCATTCAGATCGACGTCGGCAGATGGAACCTCCGAATCGTTGATCAATCTTGAATAGTTGAGCAGGTCCTTAATCAGCGTGCCCATCCGCAGCGAAGAGTCCACCACGGAAGCAATCAGTTCGTCGGCGCCGGCGTCCAGCTTGCCCTTGTAACGGCGCAGGAGCAACTCCGAGAAAGTTGAAATAATACGCAGCGGTTCCTGCAGGTCGTGAGAAGCGGCATAAGCGAAGCTGCGCAGGTCCGCATTGGAGCGGGCCAATCGTTCGGCCTGCAGCAGCAGTTCTTCTTCGACATGTTTGCGGACCGTGATGTCCATGCAAATGCCGACCATGCGCTCCGCGATGCCAGCGTCATTGAAATGGATTCGGCCGCGCATCTCCAACCATGCGATATTGCGATCTGGCCGGACGATGCGATACTCCTCGCGATATTCCGTTTCCCCGGCGAGAGCGTCTTGAATACTGTCAAGAACCTGTTGGCGGTCGTCGGGGTGAATGTCGAGTTGAAATGCGTCGAACGTACCGAAGAAAGTCCCCGGCTTAAGTCCGTGGATAGCCTCGAGTTGGGGCGACCATTCCATGCGTCCATCGGCCAGATGCCATTCCCACACGCCCATCGATCCGGCTTCAAGAGCCATGGCCAGCCGCGTCTCGCTGTTGCGTAACGCTTGATAGGAGGCCTTGCGCTCCGTGATGTCGTGCGCCACTTTCGAAGCGCCTATGACGCTCCCATCCGGGCCGCGGATGGGCGACACCGTCAAGGCGATGTCCAGGAGACGTCCATCCTTGGCGCGGCGCACGGTCTCGAACTGCTCGGCACGCTCGCCACGGCGGATGCGATTTAAGATTCGCGGCATCTCATGAAGCCGGTCCGGAACGGATAGCATTGTGAGCGGCTGCCCGATCGTCTCATCCGCGGAATATCCGAAAATCCGTTGCGCGCCGGCGTTCCACGCGGTGGCGATGCCGTCCAGACTCGACCCTATGATGGCCTCGTTCGAAGACTCGACAATCGCGGCCAGGAATGCGTTCACCTCGGCGGCTTTCTTCTCGAGGCTGATGTCGACGCTGTAAATGGCTAGCCCATCCGGAGCGGGAAAAATACGGAAGCGGAAAGTCGCGACGCTCACGGGCAAAACTACCTCGCACGTTACGGGGACCTGGTCCGACATGGCGCGCTCCAAATGTTGCTGCAACGGATCGGGGAGTCCCGCCGGAAAGAGACTGCGGATGGAATGGCCGATCAGTTCGGCCTGCGTTCTGCCGAGTTGGCGCGCCGCTTCGGCATTGACGTAGGTATAGCGCCAGGAACGGTCGATGGCCGCAAAACCGTCGCTGATGCTCTTGAGCATCCTGCTCATCTGCTGCTGCGATTCGGCGAGTTGCCGTTCGGCTTTGCGCCGCTCCGTTGTATCGCGAAAAACGAGCACCTGTCCGGCCGCGCGGCCTTTCTCGTCTTTCAGCGGCGCGGTGCTATTATCGACCGGAATGTGCGCGCCGGTCCTGGTTTCAAGAACGTCGTCAGAGGATATGCGGAGCACTTCGCCGATATCGCGATTGGCCGCTTCTTCAAGAGTCCAACCGGTGAGCTGCATCGCGACCGCATTCATGAAGGTGACGCGGCCCGCGATGTCGGTGGTCAAGACGGCGTCGCCAATGCTGGCCAGGGTGACGGCGGCGAATCTTTGCTGCTCCAATTCGCGACGCCGGATGCGGAGCAGCATCTGAAAGAGCCAACTGATAATAAGGGAGCCAAAAACAAAGCGGACGAGGCCCCAAACGTCGCGAATAGAGCTGACTTGGAATGAGAGGATGGGCGGAACGAAGAAGTACAATCCGAGAGCCGCGCCAAGCAGGGTTGTGACGACGCTTGGTCCAAAGCCTCCAAACCAGGAACTGAAGATCACCGCCGGGAAGAAGGTGAGATACGGAGCGGCGAGGCCCAACTCGGGGCCGAGAATATAACGAATTGGAAGCGCTATAAGAGCCGCCGCGATTGCGACCGCATACCGCAGCCACGGGGGCCGTGCGGTTGGACGATCGAGGTAATTCAGGTTCATCGATCCGATGTCTACAAGCTTAACCGGTTGCAAGTCTTCGCAGGCCACAAACCCCGATGGCCTGCGCCACCACGAACCCCGATGGCCCGTGCTACGCGCTCAGTACAATAAAGAATAAATGGTTGAAAACATCACGGCGGGCGCATCCGCCCGCAATACTCGCGTTGTGCTCTTCGATTTCGACGGCACTCTTTCTCTTATTCGCTCCGGCTGGATGGACGTAATGGTGCCCATGATGGTGGAAATTCTCGCGAGTCTCAAAACGGGCGAAACGGACGAGCAACTTCGCAAAGTAGTGGAAGATTTCGTGTGGCGGCTCACGGGCAAGGAAACCATCTATCAGATGATCGCGTTTGCGGACGCGGTCACTGAGCGCGGCGGCACTCCACTCGATCCGTTGGTCTATAAAAAGATGTACCTCGACCTGCTGTGGATTCGCATCCGCGATCGCGTGGAGGAATTGCGCGGTGGCCACGCCTCGCCGGAGAAATATCTGGTGCCGGGAGCGCGCGCGCTGCTGGAAGCTTTGAAACAGCGCGGCATGAAGATGTATCTGGCGAGCGGCACCGACGAGATCTATATGAAGGAAGAGGCGCGTCTGTTGGATATCGACCGTTATTTCGATGGCGGCGTCTATGGCGCTTTGGACGACTACAAGAGTTTCTCAAAAGGAATCCTGATTCGTAGCATCATCGCGCGCGCCGAGTTTCACGGCAGCGATTTTCTCGGATTCGGCGATGGTTATGTCGAGATTGAGGAAGTGAAGACCGTGGGCGGAGTCGCGGTGGGGGTTGCCAGCGCGGAACCGGATTGTCTCGCGGTGGACGACTGGAAGCGTCAGCGGCTGATCGGGGTTGGCGCGGATTATATCGTTCCCAATTTCCTGTGCCGCGACGAACTGATTTCGACGCTCTTCACCGCTTGAGACATGCCGTCCAAGTACCAGATATTCGACCGCTCGCGGCTTGTGCTGCAGCCATTAAGCGAGCGCGAGCACGACTTACATCTCGACCGCTGGATGTCTCTCGACGACGAGCCGCCGCCCTATCGGCACCCGCAGTTGCCGGAGGTTGCCAGGCGTCTGGCGACGGCGAAATCTTCAGGCGCGGCGCGCATTCTTATCATGGGAGCTCACGTGATCCGCGCCGGCGTTAACCGGCACATTATCGATCTCATGGAGCGTGGCGATATAGATCATGTCGCGATGAACGGCGCCGGCGGCATTCACGATTACGAACTGGCGCGCATCGGCGCGACGACGGAAAGCGTGGATCGGTATATCAAAACGGGCGAGTTCGGACTGTGGAAAGAGACCGGCGAGATCAACGATTGGGTGAGCGAGGCCGCGGACGCAGCGACAGGCTTGGGCGAGAACATAGGACGGCGAATTCAATACAGCGACTTTCCGCACCGGCCGCTGAGTATTCTAGCGGCGGCGTACCGGCTCTCGATTCCCGCGACCATTCATACCGGCATCGGCTATGACATCACGCATGAGCATCCGAATTGCAATGGCACGGCGTACGGCACGGCATCTTATCGCGATTTTCTGATCTTCACACATACTATGGAACGGCTGGAAGGCGGGTGCGTGATCAGTTTCGGATCGGCCATTATGGGCCCGGAGGTTTATCTGAAGGCGCTAGCGATGGTCCGCAACGTGGCGCGGCAGGGAGGACGCCGCATCGCCGATTTCACCACGGCCGTTTTCGATGTCTGGCCGATTCGCGGCGATTTTCATAAGGAACTCGACAAGAGCGATCCCGGCTATTATTTCCGCCCGCACAAAACGATTCTGGTGCGCACCGTCGCCGATGGCGGCCAGAGCTTCTATTTTGAAGGCGATCATCGCGCGACGCTGCCGGCCTTGCGGCGTGAAATTGTGTCGCTGGAACAAACCGAGACGGGTTCGGCGCTCCCAGCATGAACGTCGAGCGGATACTCAACGCGTTTTCGCACACCTCCGCGCTCATCGTGGGCGACGTGTGTCTCGACCGCTGGTGCACGTACGATCCGGCGGCCTCGGATGTTTCACGCGAGACCGGCATTCCTCGAATCGGCGTGGTGTCCACAGAGGTCACGCCCGGCGCGGGAGGAACGGTAGCGAACAATCTGGCTGCGCTCGGCATCGGACGCGTCGCCATGATTGGAGCCGTGGGAGACGATGGGTCCGGCTACGAGTTGAAACGGGCACTGAAAGTCCGCGGCATCTCGACGGACCTGCTAGTGACCTCGGCCGCCCTTCCGACTTTCACCTACACTAAGCTGCTGAACAAACAGACGGGGGATGAAGACCGGCCGCGCGTCGATTTTATTTTCGCCGAGCCGTTGCCCGCTTCTGTGGAAACGCAGGTGATCGCGCGTTTGCGCAACAGCGTCGGAGATTTCGATTTGATCCTGGTCTCCGATCAGGCGGAGACATCGCAGGGCGGCGTAATCACGGGAGCGGTTCGCAATTTCCTGTCGGAACTCGCGGCGTCGCATCCGGAGAAGTTGATTTGGGTGGATTCGCGGATGCGCTCGCATTTGTTTCGCAAGGCGATTCTAAAACCCAACGAGCAGGAGTTTGCGGCTGCCTCGATCGAGGCGCTCGGCCGTGTAGATTACGAAGGTTTCCGCCGTCATCTGGACACGCGGCTGCTGTTCGTAACACAAGGATCGCGCGGCGTGATGGTGGTCGACAGCCAGGGTGAGCAGCTTGTGCCCACTCGCGCGGTAGAGAAGCCGGTGGATATCTGCGGTGCGGGCGACAGCTTCTCGGCAGCGGCTTCAGTGGCGCTGGCGGCTACCGGCTCCGCGATGGACGCGGCGCAGTTCGGGAACCTGGTGGCATCCATCACGATCATGAAAAAAGGAACGGGCACTGCATCGCCCGAAGAGGTTCGGAAAATCTCGCGGACGGCCGGCGCGCTGGTATGAACACGCTGGCCGTTGATATCGGGGGCACCAAATTTACGGTGGGACTTTTCGAAGAAGACAAGCTCGTGAGGCGGGAATCCCGCGCGACGGATCGCGAGGGCGGCCGCGTTTGGATGACGCACGAACTGGGTCCTCTGCTCAGCGAGTGGTCGCGCGAGACGCACATCGACCGCTGCGGCATCGGTTTCGGCGGACCTGTTTTTTTCGACCAACAGCGCGTGGTTCAGTCCACTCACGCGGGCGGTTGGGGCGATTTCGATCTGCCTGCGTTTATCGAAGATGCCACCGGCGTTCTGCCCATCATGGAAAACGACGCCAACGCCGGAGCGCTTGGCGAAGCGCTGTACGGCGCGGGACGGGGTCACCTGCCGCTATTCTATATGACGCTATCGACGGGCATCGGCGGTGGGCTGGTACTGGCGGACGGATCGGTCTATCGCGGCGCCGATTCTTACGCCGGCGAGATCGGCCACCTGACGGTCCGGCCCGACGGTCCCCTCTGTTTGTGCGGCGCCTGCGGCTGCCTGGAGCGGATGTGCTGCGGACTGTGGCTCGAGAAGGATCATGGGGTGAGCGCCAAGGAATTGATGAAGGATGCGGCGTTCGTGCGCGATTACGTAGTGGATTTGGCGCGAGGATTGAAAGCCGCGATCATGTTGTTGAATCCGGCACGCATCGTGATTGGGGGCGGCATTGGTAAAGCGGGCGATCTCTTGTTTGTACCGCTGCGGGAAGAGTTGGGCAGGCAGATTACCCCATGGTCGCGCGCGCGAATCGACTTAGTACCAGCGGATCTTGGGGATAACAGCGTATTGTTCGGAGCGCTCGCCTTAGCCAAAAGCCTAAGTAGGTAACTATCCGAGGTGGGGTAGCTGGCCGGAAAACTAAAGCGCGGGCTCGCTAGTGTCGATCAAGCTCACATGAAGAATTTAAATACCTTCCTTCTCAGACTCAAGATTTACAAAGACACTCATGGTCAGGACCTCATCGAGTATGCGCTCATGGCCGGGTTTGTCGCCGTGGCGGCGGGCGCGATTATGCCTGGCGTCGCGACCAGTATCAGCACGATCTTCAGCAAGATCTCTTCCGTAATGACCAACGCCTCGACCCAGTCGTAGGCTTAACCCGTGACAACCCCAGTGCGTTCACGCGCGGCGGCCGGAGACGGCGCTGTCACCGGCAACGGGCGTGAACGCGTATCTCCCCAATTATTTCTTCTGTCTTGCGATCACCTTGCCGCTCATCTTGTCGTAGGTTGCCTGTGGCACGATGCTGCGGGTCACTAGCTGGCGCTTATTGGCGTACGGCCGCCCGGCAATAATTTTCTGCGAATAGACTTTCCCGATGCCCGGGAGCGCCTCGAGTTCCTCTTTGCTGGCCGAATTGAGATCGACCAATGTGGACGAATCGGAGGCGCTCTTTGGCGTTGCAGTGGTGGTCTTAGCGGACTTTGAGCCTCCGGCGGAGTTCTGTGGCGCGGCCGCCAGCGCCAATACGAACATTGAAATCAAAAGCCATCGCATCCATTTCATATACTGAGTATTCTAGCCTCCGTCATGAGTACACCCGCTATTCAAACCACCACCGTCGGCTCCTATCCGGTTCCCGATTGGTTCGTCGCGCTTCCCAGCGAACAGGCCCGCCTGGACGCGACGCGCGTGATCTTCGGCATCCAGCGCCTTGCCGGTATCGACCTGCCGACCGAGGGCGAGATTTATCGTTTCGACGCCAATCATCCAGACACGAACGGCATGATCGACTACTTTCTGGGTCCGATGGAAGGCGTGCGGACGCGGCTGGGACGAAGCGAGGGCGAGTCCTACGCGCGGCACACTCCGATGAGTTACAGGACCAAGCCGGCCGGAGTGGTGACCGGTGAGTTGCGCGAAGGATCGCTCAATCTGAAAGCCGATTGTGCGCTGGCGGCGTCGGTGAGCGGCGGTCCGTTCAAGTTCACGCTGACCAGTCCGTATATGCTGGCGCGGTGCGTGCTCGACAACTATTATCAGGACTTCGCGGCCCTGACAATGGGCATGGCGAATGTTTTGGCGGGACAAGTTGCGGGACTGCCCTGCTCCTGCGTGCAGATCGACGAAGCGAACGTCACCGGCAATCCCGAAGACGCGCCGCTTGCGGCAAAGGCGATCAATGCGGTGCTCGATCGCGTGGAGCGCCAGAAGGCTGTTCATCTCTGCTTCGGGAATTATGGCGGGCAGGTGATCCAACGTGGGCACTGGCGGTCTCTCATCCAATTCCTCAACTCACTGCATGCCGATCATGTGGTGCTGGAGTTAGCGCATCGGCCCGCCGAGGATCTGAATGCGTTGCGGGATATTGACGAGCGCATCGGGATCGGGATTGGCGTGGTCGATGTGAAGGTGAACACGGTGGAGACGCCGGATGAGGTTGCGGGGCGGATCGGGGCGGCGGAGAAGGTGCTGGGACCGGGACGGGTGAAATGGGTGCACCCGGATTGCGGATTTTGGATGCTGAAACGGTCGATTGCGGATCGGAAGATTGAGGCGTTGGTGAAGGGGCGGGATTTGTATTTGAAGTAAGTGGCGGATTTTTTCTTAGGGTTTGTAGCCGAGGCGGATGGCCTCATTGTAATCATCCTGTGCGCCCTTCACGTAGCCTTTTTCGCGTCGGGCAAGGCTCCGGTTGTAGAAGGCTTGGCCGTTGCTGGGTTTTATCCGTATGGCCGCGTCGTAATCCTGAAGCGCGCCCTCCAAATCGCCGTTGGCCCTGCGTACAAGGCCGCGGTTGCTAAAGGGGAGAGGGTAGTCCGGCTTGAGCCGG
>JBEKUT010000165.1:0-14082 GCA_049514735.1 Bryobacteraceae bacterium | reverse complement strand
ACGTAGAGGTTCTTGAGCTTCAGGCCCAAGGCGACGACCTGCTTTCCCAGACCGGTGAGGTAGTACTTGTAGCTTCGTCCGGTCTTTTTGATCAGGCCGTGGGTGCGCAGTCGCTTCATCAGACGGGAGACCTGGGCGGTGTTCTTGTCTCCAACGTGTCGTCGCAGATCTTTGTTCTGGAATCCACTGATATTGAACTCGCCGCTGCCCAGCGCTTCAAAGAGGTCCTCGTCTTCGGGATCGAAGAAGTTGAAGCCGCGATAAGACCGCTCATTTACCTGGACAGGTTGGGAGATTTTGTTGAGCTTGTCAGTACCGGCCTTGTCGTCCTCGATGGTGGAGATGAACTCCAGATAACGCCGGTTGGCCGCCAGCAGGAGTTCCCGCAGCGGAGCCAGGCTGTAGATGCTTTTCTTCATCTCCGCCCAGGCCATGCTGCGCGTGCCGTCTTTGTGTTCTACCTCGCGGTAGTGCTTGAAAAAGGAGACATTTATCACCGTGGTTTCGATCCGCAGAATCAGCCGGAACTTGTCGTACATCTTGATCGACACCGGCCCCATGGAGTGCTTGATGCGCGTCCCCTCGATGCGCGTATTAAACCGGTTGCCCATCTCATCCTGGTAGTTGCCGTTGAGTTTCCGGCCCAGGAAAGTGGCGATGTTGTCCGGTTTCACCGTGTGAATAGCGGTACGCGTCAACCGCTCATAAATAGCTTGCAAGTCGCTCTGGCGCTGGAACACGATGTCGGTAGCGAACTCCACCTGATCCAGGCTCCAGTGGTAGTTGAGCCCGAACTGCTTTACCACCGGACAGTAGCGGCCGGCGAACTCGTCCAGTTTGCGGTGCAGCATCTCCACCCGGAACTCGTCGGCCAGTTTCTGCGCCTGAGCGAAGTCGGCAATCCAGCCGAAAGCATTGTCCAGCACCCGGTATGCAATGTTGCGTTGGGTCATCTGCCGCGCCAGAACACTGTGTCCATTGCAGTAAAACTGGAGCCGGAACGGACACCACGTTGGCACGCGTAGTGAACAGAGCCCCAGATCCTCGTCGATGAAGTAGACGTAGTAATGCAGGCATTTTCCGTCGTCCGGCTTCAAATACGTCTTGTGGCTCTTCTTGTCGTGCCACGGCTTATAGCTGCCACATGGCTCCATCGCCGACAGGATACAAACCACGCCCGGCTGCTCGCCGCGCTGCTCCAATATCTCCTTGACCCGCTTTTCCTTGCGAAACTTCTTGGCGCTCCGCACGAACTCGATCCCGATGGCATTATCGGCGGCAACCTGCTCCATGTTCTTGCGCAGCGCATCGCGTAACGGCTCGGCCCATTTGGGGTAGTCGAAGATTCGCATTTGGTGCTCATAAAAATAGCTGGTCATCCCGCTGGCATAACACCACCCCGGTACCGTTCCCTGGATAATGATCCGGTCGTAGCAGGAGAGCACCCCCGCAATCTGATCTTTGTACCGCTCCGTTAATAGTTCGATGCCCATTCCGGCATCGTAACCAATTTTCCTGTTTGGTTCCGGCTATGCCGGGTTAGGGATCAAATAAGACCACGCCGACGTTTACGGCAGCATTGCGCAAGGCACCGTCGAGACTAGCGAGTTCCGAGCCTTCCCGAATGGCCAAGTCGAGGTAGGCCGCGTCATAAACAGTAAGCCTGTTCAACTGCGCCAGTTCGAAGACGGCGTCGTACGAGACCGGATCGGCGAGCCGAATCTCGAGACCATCCAAGGAGTTCAAGAAATTCTCTGCGTCGACCTTTGTGATCCGTTTGCGGCGAAGGCCCATCAAGACGCTGTTGCGAATTTCATAGGCCCAGAGGCGAGGAGCAAATCCTGTGACGAATGAAGAAACGGCGTCGAGGACCCTGTTCGTATAGTCCGTTTGTTCATCGGGAAAACACCAAGCGGATGCGACCGAGGCATCGATTATGAGGTTGGCCATTTAGGGACGGCCGTGGTTAATGTAATCCCGGATCGTCCAGCCTTCGGGATCGGGCTTGACGCGCTTCTGGATTTCGAGGATCCTCGCGGCCGCCTCCCGTGCTTTTTGACGATCGGGCTTAATTGCTTGCTCCTCGGCCTTCTCGCGCGCGAGCGCCTGGACCCAGGCTTCAATTGTCAAGCCGCGAGCTTCGGCTTGGCGCTGCAAGAGCGCTACGCTTTCGTCAGGCAGTTCGATGAGTTGAGCCATACCGTTGCTCCTCTACTCAAGCATAGGGCAAAAATGTCCGTCCGTCACTAGGCTTGATTGCTGACCGTTGGACGGACCTTTTGGCAGCCGAACATTTCTCCGGATGCATCCGGCGTGAGCGATTCGTTCTCTTCGAAATACAATTCTATGCGATCCAGGTCGCTACAACAGTAACCGAAGAAGTCGGCGTCGAAATCGGACTAACGCAAGTGCGGACACCGAGACCGGCAACCGTCAACTTGATTCGCTGCCCGGCGAGAGCTTCAAAAGGGGCGAAGGTCTTCGGATTCGATGGTGTGCACAGTCCGGAGCTACAATCGTAATGCTATAGGTTTCAACGGAAAGATGCGGACACGTGACGGTACAAAACCCGAAGTCATCACGGCGAAATGGAAGACTTCTGTCGAATCCAAAGAGGACATATTCGGGACCATCACACTGGATGATGAGTTTCAGCTTCGCTTTCCGATGCTCGATTCATTCGGGGAAATCCCTTTCGGAACGAGCGTCCTATGGGGTATTACCGATCGGTTGAAAAGGTGCACGGCCCTAAGCCTGCCTTTTGGCCCTCCCGATATGGTCAGTAATCGCGAAGAGCGCATGTTTTCTAAGAGCCGTCACCTTAAATATCTTATCGTTGGCCGAACGTACATCAGTGAACCAACCGGTGATTTCGTCAGCGAAATGGCCTTGACGCCACAGCCAAACAAGGATCTACACATACGTTGCTTCGATCCCGTGCATGCCGAGCAGAGCTTTCTTTTCGAAACATCTGTACAAGCGCTGGGTACAGCGGTAAGCGCATCGGCCGATCATAACGGCGTCAGGTTTTTCATCCGCTTTCAGAACCCACGCGATCTACAGACAGCATTGGACGAGGCGAATTTGCTTTGCGTCTTTCTATCTTTTCTAGTGCACCAATACGTGTATCCCACCGGACTGCACGTGTGGGCCACTGGCGAAGACGAGCCCTATGAGTTCCATTGTCGCAGCTTCGGCCGTGCATCCGAGCGCGAGAGTACTTGGATCGCTCATACAATGATCTTGCCAGACGACCAGCCCGCATTTTCCGGAGTGTTGCAGAAATGGTACGCAACAAATGAAACGCGCTTGCGAAGCAGACATCTTTATCGGTATTCTCTGAAAGACCCTTTTGTCTTTTCTCCTGACAGATTCCTTGCCCTATTCCAGGCTATTGAAGGCGTTGTGTGCCGCTCGGGGTATACGCTCATGACCAAAGAAGAAATGGACGTAGCAAGGCGTGCTCTTAAGCGGGCGCTTCCCGAGTCTTCCGAGCGCGACACGTTAATCAGTAGACTCAACAATAGCCGTCCGCTTGACTACATATTAAAGCAAGAATTACCTAAGTTGCTTGGAAACGTGAATCTCAAGGCAACCTTCGACGTCGACGAGTTCGTTAATCGTATATACTCACGGCGAAATAAATCGTCCCACGGAGGGCGCTATGTATATGAAAAGGCATTGGAGGAATCATTGGTAAACGATACGCTGTTGCTTAGCCTGATCTATCTGGTCATGGAAAGCGGCGAACTGGGCCTTGATGCGCACGAAGCCCTGAAGCAGTTTCGCGGCTCCTTCAATTTGGGGTCGTCGCTGATAGTACCCGCGTAAGACTTTCGCGGAATAAATTGGGTGCGCTCCTAAGTACGGTTTGGGCCTTGCTGTCGCTCTGGGCTTTGCCACCAAGGAACGACCCGAAGGTCAAGGCGGTTCATCATGAGCGCAAAAACATAGAGTCGGGATGCGTTCGTGTTGACGATCGGCGTCGGAGCCTGCCTCGTCGACGAGGTGTGGACTACGCGACGCGCTGGAGTGCGACCACCGTAATATCGTCCTCCTGCGCCCCATGACTGAAACTTTGAACCGCGCCGATCACCTTGTCGATCATCCCCTCCGGCTTGTCACCGCGGGCCGACTTGAGCACCGCTTCAAGCCGCGCATCTCCAAAATCATCGCCGCTCGCGGATTCGGCTTCGGTGACTCCGTCGGTATAGAGGAACAGCCAATCGCCGGGCGTCAACTCCGTTTCGCCGTCCCCGCACACCCACTGAGGAAACGCGCCGAGCACGGTCGCCGTCGGCTCCAAACGGTCTATCCCTCCCTGAGCCCGCATAACGAACGGCGGCAGATGGCCGCAATTGACATACTTCAAGCGATGCGTCTCGCAATCGTAATCGCCGAAAAACAGCGTCGCAAAATTCTCCGGCGAAGTGGATTCGTAAAAGAGATGATTAATGGACCGCAGTAAAACCGTGGGCTCACGTGGACCGTTCTCGGTCTGTGTTCGAAAACACGCCTGCAGATTAGCCATCAACAGCGCGGCGGGAACGCCCTTGCCGGAAACATCGGCCAGCACGATTCCCATGCGCCCGCTCCCGAGATCGAGAAAATCGTAGTAATCCCCACTGACATCGCGAGCGGGTGCGCAACGGCCGGCATACTCGATATCGCGATAGGCAACGGAGCGCCGCGGAAACAGCTTCTGCTGGACGTTACGCGCGATCTCCATTTCAGTGCGTGATCGGCGCACTTGCTCCACCTGTTTGTCCAAGGTCGCGAGCAGCCGCGCGTTATCCCAAGGCTTCTGGACAAAATCGGCAGCGCCGCGGCGCATCGCTTCGACCGCCAGATCGATGCTTCCCCACGCGGTCATCACAACGATCGGCGCGGCGTTGTGTTGCGCCTGCAGGCTGGCCAGCAGATCGAGCCCTTCCTGACCCGACGTCGTGTCGCGCGCGTAGTTCAGGTCCATCAGGATCAGGTCGAAATCTTTTCCGCGCGCAGCCGCGAGTAGCGCATTCGGCGAATCGACTGTAACCGCGCGATGGCCCGCTCCTTTTAAGAGCAGACGCAACGCTTCCAGCACGTCCTGTTGGTCGTCGCCTACGAGCACACGCATAGTTGGGCTACACATTTATGATTACAGACACCACACGCACACGGGGAGGTGTCTACTAAACTAGGGGCACGTTGCGTTCCACAGGATCGCGTTGATGGCAGAAGGGCCGCGGCTCGGGACGTGTCCGAAAATGGGATAGGAGCGTTTGGATTCGATGCGCAAAACCTGGTTAGCGCTTGGCTGCGTGACAATTGCAGGCTGGTATGTTCTGAGTCCGGCGACTGCGGATTCCGAAATACCGTCGCTGCATCAGCCAGTGGAAATCCTGTTCGATCACTGGGGCGTGCCGCATATTTACGCTAAGAATACCGACGATCTTTTCTTCGCTCAAGGATGGGTTGCGGCTCGCGACCGCCTCTTCCAGCTCGATCTGTGGCGCCGCATCGGAAGCGGCCGGCTGGCCGAAGTTCTGGGCCCGTCCGCGATCCCGCGCGATCGCATGAGCCGCCTGCTGCGCTATCGCGGCGATTGGGATAAAGAATGGACCAGCTATGCTCCCGATACGAAGCAGATCGCGACGGCGTTTGCGAACGGGATCAACGCTTACATCCACACGCTGGGCGGACAGCGGACCTTGGAGTTTCATCTGGCCGGTTACGACCCCGGAACATGGACGCCCGAAGATGTTGTATCGCGCGCGGCCGGTTTGCAGATGCTGCACAACGTATCGTCGGAGGTGCAGAGTGCGCTGGATATCACGCGATTTGGGATTGAAAAAGTCCAGACCTATTTGCCGCCCGATCCGTTCCGCGCGCTCGATCCCGCGCAGGGCGTCGATCTTTCAACAATCACTACCGACATTCTTCGGGATTTTTCGCAGATCGCGAAACCGGTCGCTCTGGGCCAACAGGGCAGCAATAACTGGGTGGTGGATGGAACGATGACGGCGAGCGGGAAGCCGCTGCTGGCGAACGATCCGCATCGCGCGACTCAGATTCCATCGCTGCGGAAAACGGTGCACCTGGTGGCGCCGGGTTGGGACGCGATCGGCGCGGGCGAACCGGCTCTTCCAGGGATTGCGCTGGGGCACAACGAACACATCGCGTTCGGTTTCACCATCGTCGGGATGGATCAGGAAGACCTGTATGTGGAAACGCTCAATCCGGAGAACCCGCTGGAGTATCGGTATAAGGGCGAGTGGAAAAAGATGGAGGTCGAGCGGCAGGACATTCCTGTGAAAGACATGCAGCCCCAAACCGTGGAGTTGCATTACACGATTCATGGTCCGGTGATTCGCGAGGATCTTGCGCACCATCGCGCGTACGCTCTTCGATCGGTCGCCACAGAACCTGGGACGGCGGGCTATCTGGCCGGGTTGTCGATTGCGCGGGCTTCGAATTGGGACGAGTTTCGCTCGGCTGTCTCGCGCTTCAAAGTGCCTTCGGAAAATATCATCTACGCCGATACGGAGGGCAATATCGGCTGGATCGCGGCGGGTCTCGCGCCGGTGCGCAAGAACTGGTCCGGCCTCCTGCCGGTTCCGGGAGAGAACGGCGATTACGAGTGGAGCGGTTTTCTTTCGATCGACGATTTGCCGCAATCCTATAATCCGCCGAACCATCATATTGCGACGGCGAACAACAACATTCTTCCGCCCGCCTACGACAAACAAATCGCGTACGAATGGGCATCGCCGGAGCGTCATGAACGCATCGAAGAGATGCTCGCCACGCGTCATAAGTTCAATGTCGAAGGGTTCGAGAAGATGCAGCAGGACATCTTGTCGCTTGACGCGCGGCGCTTTATGGCGCTGCTGGGAGCCAAGTCGCCACTGTCGGAGTGGGATGGACGAATCCGCGTGGATTCCGAAAAAGCTCTGCTATACGAAGTGTGGGTGGATGAGTTGCCGAGAGCGGTTTTCGGACGGGATCTGGGGGCGCGCGTGAGCCTGCAGGAGACGCTGAAAGAATTGGAACAGCATCCCAATCCGGAGGCGATTGCGAAGGCGCTGGAGAAGGCCAAGCAGCGGCTCAACGCTCCGATCGCCAATCAGCAGCCGTTGCAGGTGTGGGGCGACCTTCACAAAGTGTTTTTCCAGCATCCGCTCAATCGGAAGGGGCTGAATCGCGGCCCGTTTGCGCGTCCCGGCGACGCTACTACGGTGAACGCGACCAGCGGTCTGAATTTCCAGCAGACGAGCGGGGCGTCATTTCGCGAAGTGATCGATCTGGCGGATTGGGATCGATCCGTGATTACGAACGCTCCGGGAGAATCGGGCGATCCGGAGAGCAAACATTACGACGATCTGATTACAGATTGGATGTGGGGTCAATATCATCAGCTTCCGTTTAGCCGCAGGGCGGTGGAAGCGGCAACGGAGCATAAGTTGATGTTGATGCCAAAGAGATAACCGGCTAGCTCACGCTGCGAACCTTCATTCCGAGCCGTGACCGGCAGGGAGCGGTCCGGACCGTTACGGAACGGTGTGGATCGCTACTCGATAAACTCGAGCCAACCGTCCATCATCTCGTTCACCGTCGCCTGCCCCCACCGCACGGACTTCGCCGGATCTGGATTTTCCGCATTGTTGACTGAATTATCGAAGTGCGCCGTCACCTTGATGCGCGTACCTTTCGGAATCGCGATCGGATCGCTATTCACGTACTTCATCTGCCACTGGAACCGATAACGCGGAACGTAAAGCAGCGGACGCGTGGTGCCGTCGGGCAAATACGCTTCAAAGAGCATGTCCTTGCCGCGCAGGTGCATGTGCGCGACATAGGAGAGCAGCTCGACATCTTTGTCGAACGTGTAGCAGGCAGTCACTTCCTGATTCGGCGCGCCGGCCGGGATCTCGAAAAGCAGATTGTGCAGGTCGATGCGATGCAGTTCGTGAAGCGGCGGCGCGGGCGCGAAATACAGACCCACGCTGGTCAGGTCGGTCTCCGGCTTTCCGGTCGCGTGGGAGTAGTGGATTTGAAACTGAAAACGTGAGTGCGCCGGGATGCGGTGCGCGATGCCATCGGCCCACACCTCCGGTCCTTTGCCCGGCACATAGGACGCGAGCAGCGACCCCAGCTCGTTCAATTTGGAGCCTGGCTTCATGCCGCCTTCGGGCGTGGAGCAGCCGTCGTTGACAACCGGCAGATCGGCGGGCGTGCCACTGGATCCCACAGTGACTTTCTTTGATTCGGCCGGGTCGCCAGCCTTGGCGGGCGGCTCCAGAAACACATGCGCATGATGCACCACCTTGCGATTGCCGGGCCGCAGTTCGGCCATGCGGACCCACATGTCTTCCGTGAAGCCGGGGTCCACGGTGAAATCGAGATACTCGTCGGGACCGGACGCAGTGATCCGATACGGCTCGGGAAGCGTGACTATGCGGTCCGGCTTGCCATTGCGCCAGCCATCCACGTAAACGGGTGCGGGCGGCAGATCGGCGCGGTCGCCTTCGGGAGCGCCTGTTTTCACCCATTCCTTGATCGACGCAATCTCGCGATCGCTCAAACGCGCATCGTTGCGGAAATGCCCAAATTCGGGGCTCGCATCCCAAGGCGGCATCTTGCGCGTCAAAACGGCTTCAGCGATCGATTTGGCCCAGGGGCGGACTTCGGAATAAGTCAGCAGCGGCATGGGTGCAATCTCGCCGGGACGGTGGCAAGTAGTGCAGTGCTGGAAAAGAAGCGGCGCGACGTCTTTCGTGTAAGTAGGCGGACCGGCGGCGAGTGCCGCGATGGGGAACAGAGCCAACGCCCATAATCTGAAAGCCATGCTCTACCGATTGTACGTCGAAGGAGTACGATAAACGCTATGAAGCAAGTTCTACTATGCACGGCTCTGGCCGGCATCGGCGCGGGGTCGATGCTGGCGGATTTCAGCTATCAACAAACAACACAGGTCACCGGAGGCGCCATGCAAGGGATGATGCGCATGGCAGGAGCGTTCTCGAAGCAGGCGCGCGAGCCGATGGTAGCCACAATCATTGTGAAGGGACACCGCATGGTGCACTCTACGGCACGTTCGGCGCAGATCATCGACGTAGACAAGGAGACGATTACCGATATCAATTTCGACCGGAAAACTTATTCCGTCATGACGTTTGCCCAAATGAAACAAATGATGGAAGACATGATGAACCGGATGCAGCAGAGGACAAAAGATAATCCCAACAACCTGCAGTTTAAGGCTTCGGTGAAGGACACTGGACAAACGAAAACAATCGATGGCATGCCGGCGAAAGAGCGGATTGTGACGCTCACCGTGGCAGGCGCCGACGAGACGGGGAGTTCAGGATCGATGGACATGACTTCCGATACCTGGATCGCTCCGGTGGCTGGGTATGAAGAAGTCCGCGCCTTCTATAAGCTTTACGCGGCGAAAATGGGGGTCATGCCGGGCCAGAACATGGGGATGTTCATGGGCCGTCCGGAGATGGCCAAGGGCATGAGCGAGATGGTCAAGGAAATGGCGAAGATAGATGGCGTGCCGGTGGAGACTGTGATGAAGATGGGCGGCAGTGGGACGCCGTCGAACGCGCCTGCAAATCAGGACCAGGCCGCGAGCCAATCGAGTTCGGATTCGGGCTCCGGCCTGGGACGTCTGGCCGGGCTCGGCGGTTTTGGACGCCGCAAGAAAAGCACGGACGACCAAGCTTCTGGCGATTCATCAAGCAACTCGATGATGGAAATGACCACGAAGGCGAGCGGGTTCTCGACGGCGGCGGTGGATGGGTCGAAGTTCGACGTTCCGGAAGGATTCAAGCAGGTCGATCCGGAGATGGGCCGCCGCGGCCGCTAGCGCACCATAGCGCGTGGAGCAGACGATCGGTTTTTGTCGTCTGCTTCTTCGGACCCGCGCACAAAAAAAGCGCCGGGCGACTAGTCATCGCAACCGGCGCGCGCCTCACCAAGATGAAAATTTAAGCCTGGTGCTGATATTCCCTTTTCGCTTGCCCGGCCAAGTTGTTGGCCATGTCGGCCACTTTGTCTTTCTGCTCACGGACGATCTTGCGGCCCTTTTCAAGCAGGTCCGATGTCGAATCCTTCAATTGTTGGCCCTGTTGTGCGAGGTAGTCGGTTCCTTCATTAGCGCGGTCGCTGAGATACTGCCGCGTCTGCGCGCCGGGCTTCGGCGCAAACAACACACCCACAGTGATCCCGATCCCGAACCCAAGTAAGAAGTTGCCCATAATTTATTCCTCCATTCCTGCCGCAACTAGAGCAAGTTGCGTTCCATTACTTGAATTCAATAAGTTAGACACCTCGATCAACGCGTTTAAGGAACTTTCTTCCGTATTCCGCCGCGTAACAGAGCCGCGCGCGAGAGCAAGCGACCGCTTCTGTTTCCTACGCCAACAACCCGCGAACCTTATTCTCCAAACTCGACCGCACCGTCTCCTGCGGGATCAAATTTTCGAGCACTCCCAGATCCACGTCGATCGTAAGCTCGCCCGCCCGCACGTCCACCGTGCCTTTAATCGGAGTCTTGATAAATCCCATTCTCGCTGTCAGCGAAAACGACATTATGTTGCCATGCCAATGACGGTGTTGGTCCGAAAATTCCACCACTCCCACGGCAACCGCGCTGAAAACCTGGTCCATGGAATGATCCACGGCGTCTTTTACCTGCTGTTCGGTCTTGTTGTGTGCAACAGTGACTCGCATTGAGTGAGGACTATTTGTGCTGCAATTCCCAATCGTATTGAATGCCGTCGTGATTATAAGGGATGCGGCCTTCGTCTGCCGGATCGTAGAACCGGTTAGTCACATAGACCAGGAGCGCCGGCTCCGTCCCGATCACTTTATATCCGTGAGCGACCCCGGGCGGGATCAGAAGCTGCCACGCCCGCAGCTTGCCAAGATAGAGCGTATTGCGCCGGCCGTGTGTCGGCGAGCCGGCCCGCAAATCCACCAGCACCACCTGCAGCATTCCCGCGACTGGCGCCCAATAATCGGTCTGGTGCCGATGAATGTGAAAAGCCTTGATCGTTCCGGGATAGCTGAGCGCCGCGGAGACTTGCGTCGTCGCGGCCGGAAAATCTCCCGCCGGCCCGTTGCCCATGCGCATCACTTCCAAAAAGTAACCGCGATCGTCCGGCCACAGTGCGGCGGGCTGCACGCGTACCCCATCGATCAGGTCGGCGGAATCCGCTTTCAGGATCACGCTCCCGATGCCTTTCACGCACGATGGCATCGCGATTTCGACCGGCGTCTCGGTTGCCGCCGCGCTCATACCGGCGTCTCCACATCTTTGTTCTTATGAGTGGAATTCGCCACCAGGTTGGTCGCCCGCAACAGCGAGTCGAACGTGCCCGCATCTGTCCACCAGCCCTCCAGATGCGAAAATGTCATGCTGCCTTCGTGAATGTAAGCGTTATTTACGTCGGTAATTTCGAGCTCCCCGCGCTTCGATGGAACCAATGTCCGTACTTTCTCGAACACCGTTTCGTCGTACATGTAAATGCCGGTCACGGCATAATTCGACTTAGGACGTTTAGGCTTTTCTTCGATCCCGATAATGCGCCCGTCCTTCAATTCCGCCACGCCGAACCGCTCCGCGTCTTCCACTTCTTTGAGAAGAATGCGGGCGCCGCGCTCTTGACCGCGAAACTCGTCGGCGGCCGCGCGAATGCTTCCTTCGATGATGTTATCGCCCAGAATCACGCAGAGCTTCTTGCCGTCCGCAAAATGTTCCGCCAGCGACAGCGCCTCCGCGATGCCGCCCTCGCCTTCCTGATAAGTGAAATCGAGATGAGTGAGGCCGAACTCTTTTCCGTTCGCCAGCAGGCGCAGAAAATCGCCGGCATTGCGGCCGCCGGTGACAATCAGAATATCTTTAATTCCTGCGTCCACCAGCGTCTGGATCGGATAATAAATCATCGGCTTCGAGTAAATAGGAAGCAGATGTTTATTAGTGATCTTGGTAAGCGGATAGAGACGGCTGCCGGACCCCCCCGCCAGAACGACACCCTTCATCGAGTAACCTCACTAGGCATGGTACAACACGCACTTACGCATGATAAGCGTCCGTTCTAAGCTCCTCCACGCGGACCACCGGAAACCCGAGATCCCGCCAGCGCCGGAATCCGCCATACAACGGACGGACATTAGAGGCTCCCGCCCGCTTCAATTGCAGCGCCGCACGGGCGCTGGTGGCTTCGTTTGGTCAAGAACAGTAAAGGACCACCTCGCAGTTCTCGATCGTCTCGGGAGATTTCTCGGAGAGTTCTGTAATAGATATAAGTGTCGCGCCCGGAATAATTCCCTCTACCCATTCGATAGGATTACGCAGGTCGAAGATGAGCAGGCTCTCACCGAGATCGATACGCTCCTTCAATTCCCAAGGCGCGATGCGCGCAAGGCGCAATTCGCGGTAGAGGTCGCGGCGGCGCGCGTAGCGATAGAGCGCATACAGCGCGATCAAGGAAAAAACGACCACTCCCAACCACGAGCCCATTTGAAACAGAGCGTCGGCGAGGTGCTCCAACTGGGCGCGGAACAGCCAGCCCACGCATATATAGGTTCCCGTCCAAAGTAATGCGCCCGCTGAGTCGAACATCAGAAAACGTCCGAACGGCACCAGGAATCGTCCCGCGAGAGGAGTCATTACCGTGCTCAATCCCGGAACAAACTTCGCGAACAACAGCGTGGAGGGTCCGAATTTGGAATAAACGCGCTTAGTGTAGTTGACGCAGGAATCGGGCTCCAGCGAGATGCGGCAGAGTAGAGAAAGAATGGCGGTCCCGTAGCGCTTGCCCAGAAGGAACCAAATGATATCGCCCAGAACCGCCGACAGCATCGCGATCAAAACGCAGGCGCCGAGACTTAAGGATCCCATGCCGGCAACCGCTCCGGCCGCCAGCAGCACCGGCGTTGCGGGCACCGGTATGCCGAGTTGCTCAGCCAAGACGGCCACAGCGACAACCGCGTATCCGTGATGTACCAGAAACTCGAGTATATGTCGCACGCGGACCTAATCTTCGATCTGGACGGTTGGCCGCTTTTCGCGGCTCGCTTCCGCTGCCCGCCGCTCCACTTCTTTAGCGAGGGCAATGAAATCCTGCCAATCGGCGAGGGCCACTGGCTTGCCGCTATCGCCGCCGATACGCACTTTGGGATCGAGCGGCAGTTCGCCAAGAAATGGGACGTTCATGGTTTCGGCGGTCTTTCTGCCGCCGCCATGGCTGAAAACATCGATGCGCTCGTTGCAATGCGGGCAGATCAGGTAACTCATGTTCTCGACCATGCCGAGAATCGGTACGCGCACCTGCTGAAACATATGGATCGCTTTGCGTGCATCTTCCAGCGAAACGTCGGAAGGAGTGGTAACGACAATGGCGCCAGTGAGCGGCGCAGTCTGGATCAAGGTGAGTTGCACGTCGCCGGTGCCGGGAGGCAGATCGATGATCAGATAATCGACCTCACCCCAATCTACGTTGCGCAGGAATTGTTGAATAACGCTGTGCAGCATCGGACCGCGCCAGACCAGCGGCTTGTCGCCGGGATTCAGGAACCCCATTGACATAATGCGCACGCCATGTTTTTCGATCGGTTGAATGCGCTCGCCGAGAGCGTGCGGCGTGGCGCGGACGCCCATCATGAGCGGAACGTTCGGGCCATAAACGTCGGCGTCCATCAATCCCACGCTGCGGCCGAGTCGCGCCAGCGCGATCGCGAGATTCACCGCGACGGTGGTTTTCCCGACGCCGCCCTTACCCGATCCGACTGCGATCAGATTTTGAACGCCCGGAATCGCGGGCTTCGGCATGTTGCCTTGCGGCGGGTTTGGCCCCATGATTCGATGGTAGCAGTGGGTTAGGGCATGGACTCGACATAATCCCACTCCCGCGCCGCGCGGTCTCGCAATTTCGGGACGTCTTCGTCGAGCAGAAATCCCTGCTTTTCGAGATTCACCGCGGCGTTAGTGATTTTTTCGAGATAATCGCTCTTGCTTTCGTAACGTTCTTCGATCGATAGCCGTGGATCTTTCCTACTCTCGCGCTCCATCTTCGTCCGCGCGAAAGG
>JBEKUT010000164.1:0-19419 GCA_049514735.1 Bryobacteraceae bacterium | reverse complement strand
TGAAGCGAAGCCCGAGAGGCCTTATCCTGACTGATGCCGGGAAGGAGTACCAACAGGCATGCCGACGCGCCTTGCAGACCCTAAGACACGGCCGCGAGTTGCTGCAGGAGCGCAGCTCCAGTCCAAGCGGGCTTCTTAGAGTGGTTTGTCCGGTCACCATGGCCCGCGACCTCCTAGAGCCTTTGCTGAAAGAGTTTCTTGGACGTTACCCTAACTTACGCGTTGATATCGAGCCTTACGCGTCGGGTTGGGATCAGGAACCCCGGGAAGACGTGGATGTTTTCTTCAAATTGCTGGCACCGAAGGACTCCTTGCGCCGCGTGAGAACCTATCCAGGCACAGTTCGCGGACTTTTCGCGAGCCCAAGCTATATTCAGGCCGTGGGCATCCCAGCGACTCCGGATGAGACTCACCGCTCACACCTGCTTCGGTTCCGAAGCCTGGAAGCTCAGCAACGGCAAAAACATCGTAACGCCAAACATCCTTTTCCGAGTGATTACCAGCGATCCGACAGTCGCTCTGAAGCTCGCTCTTAGTGGGTTTGGAATCGCGATTCTCCCTTTATGGATGGCGAAAAAACCAGACGTTCGCAGCGCTTTGACGCCCATTTTGTCGCAGTGGACCCTTGAACCGATCACGCTATGCGCGCTTTTCTTTGGCCCATTACGCCTTGCGCCTAAAGTCCAACTGCTGCTGGACTTCCTTGACGAATATATAGGAACGGATCGAGACCCGCGGCTCCACCAGGACCTTGCCGCCGGGTACTTTACTGACCGAAAGTTGGCGCCAACATCAGGCCCCTGAGCAAAGGAACGACTTTCAAGTGGCAGAAAGCTCGTGGATACAGCACAAAGTAGCAGACGTCTCGATGTACCGGCAGGGCATCCCTGCCATCTAAAACTCTTCTTTACGTTCGGCCGTAGATGACGGCGGTTTGAAGGAATTATGGTTTATGCGGGGGAGCTTCCTCCCAAACGGATCTGTTAAGGCCTTCCGCAAGAGCAAGTTGCCGGCTACCCAGCGAGCTGAAGAAAGAGCGCGACTGGCGGACGCGGGAAGATTGATGACACCTCCCTGCGGAGTTCCTTTGCGATTCTGGCCTGTATTCTGCCAGTTCCCTTCTTCATCCCGCTGCATCACCGGCACGGTGAGCCACATCTTGATCAGACGCAGTATTCGCCGGTCTACAATCCGCCTCGTTACTGTGGAGTAGTTCGGCGTGGGGAATCAGGTAACGCCCGCCTGACGCGCTCAGTGGAATCACCAGATCGGAAGCCGCCACTACGTAGTTTGTGCCATCCCCCCGGCGGCACATCGCAGCGAGCCCGCGTCGATTGTTCCCGCCATAATCGAACTTCATCACTTTAACCGGCTCGCCAATGACGGTCGCCTCGCAAGGCACTGAGACGTTGTCCTCGAAGGCTTGGCGGAAGGCCCAAAGCTGCTCGTCTTCCCCGTTGGCATCAATCGTGATCTCCTCGACCAGTTCGTCCACACTTGCCGCGTCGAGGTTGGCCTGGTCTCGTTTCCTCATGAAGGGTCGGTTCCGGTGAGACCTTCGATCTTGGCCGCGGCCTCTTCAAACCCGCTCGCCAATGAGAAGCAAGCGCAGTCGCTGATGAATTCCCCCGATCTGAGGGGCGGCTCGATCTCCTTCTCGAGAGGGTCTCCCGGCATCATCCGTCTGGTCATCAGGTTTAGGCCAGAATATACTGGCGCTTCGGGTCGTGCGGACCCGTACCGATTTCGACAAGAAGGCCGCGCGAGGTCATCGACTTCAATCGTGTCAGAGTGGCTCGCTGGGAAAGTCCAACGTGCTTCGCCACAGCCGCCGTCGACCGGGCAACCCCATCGCTGAACAAAGCGAGGATGCGCTGGTCCGTCTCGTCCGTATGGGGTTGCCTCACCCGCGCGCTGGAAATGGTCACGCGAAAATGCATCCCGATTTCTTCGAGTCGGGGAGCCTCCAGGCCCGCCTCTTGGCAAGCTGCGGTCATGCGCTGAATCCCGCTGCCCCATTGTTCAATCAGGTGTAGTTCGTGGAAGACCCGCCCGATCACGCGATTCCGCAACTTGGAGACACCTTGCATAATGTCTTCGATCGTCAGGCCGAACGGCAGAAGGCCGGGATTCTCGATCTCGATCCGGTCATCAAACAGAGCCATTCGGATGGGTGCCCCTTGCTGGGCGTAGTCCGCATGGACGATGGCATTCATCAGCGCCTCCCGGATTGCTACAAGTGGAACCGACCAACGATCCTCCCTGCGGACACCTTCGATGATCGATTCGCGCGTCAGGTGCTTATGTGAAAATGTAATCGCTTCTTCCGCGGCGCGAGGCAGGAACGAGCGGATCTCTGCTGAATCCAGTAGACGTGTTCGATTCGTTCCGGCAAAGCGCCCCGCCTGGATCCAGGCATCCGGGAACCGGGCGAACCTATCCTTGCCGAAAAGAAGCAGTCCTCCGATAGTCGGCACCTGACGGCCCTGGTGCTCCGTGACGATACGCAGAGCGGTCCATGCCTGGGCCGTCATTTGCCTGTAAGGCGCAAACGACTCGGAAGCAGCTCGGAAGTCGATGGCTTCCGACTTGAGGTCCGGGATGGCCTGCTCGTCGAAAGAGTTCATCCAATTTATGCGTTTCAGTTCGTCGATCTGAAGCGCGTCCGCCTTTCGATTGGTTGAGCCCACCCGGATGAAGACGCCGTCTTGGGGTCCCAGCCGTTCCAAGTAATGGGGACGCGTGTTGCTGGGGTAGACCTGAACAGCCAACACGTTCAGATTTCGCCAAGGCACCACCTCGATATCCGGAACGAGGCGTGGGCGGATCGAGTCGGAGACCAGGTTTGCGAGTTTCTCTTCCGCTGCAAGCACGTCGGGAACGCCACGGACGTTCTTTGACCCGTCCTCAACACCGATGACGACGATACCGCCGCCAGTGTTCGCGAACGCAACCAGGCATTTGAGAATGCTCTCCGGGGATGACAAATCCCGCTTGTATTCGAGGGTCTTTCCTTCGTGGCGCTTCAGCAGTTCGACGAGACTCACAACTCCGCATTTTACTCGGAAGCAATCCTCCCTGCAAGGCTTCCGAGCTGCGCTGACCGCGTCAACGGCAAAATCACGAACTCCAGGCGCCGTGGTGGTTTTTCCGCCTCATCGCACCGTGTCAAAACCGTGTCAAAACTCTTCTCATTGGAGCCATTGGGGTTAGCTTTGAGCGAAAAGCAGATTCCCCAAATTGTTGAAAACACTAAGAAGTGTGGAGAATTAAAATAACCGTTGGAGCCGAATGGTATGCGCCCAAGGCAGGTGCGCTACCAGGCTGCGCTACGCCCCGACATTTAAGGCTTCTTTGATTCTAAACCACTTCCAATATTTTCGATACTGTTAGATCCAATACTCTATCCGCTGTTGGATGACGTGTAACGCTGAAATGCAGTTCGAACCGATGCTATGCTCGTGGTTTGTCCGGCCGCGCTGTGTTCCTGTTTCTCGCTGTGGCGGCGTTTGCACAGGCGCCCCCTTCCGATCGACTCTATCGCGATGCGGTGACCCTCGGCCTTCAAGGCAATACTCAAGCAGCGATATCCAAATATGAGCAGTTCCTGAAGCTCCATCCGGAATCGGTGGGGGCACGCACTAACCTGGGCGTCGAGCTTGCAAAGCTCGGCAAGTATGACGAGGCGATCGAGAACTACAAAATCGCTCTCTCGCACGATTCCCTGAATGCCACGGTGCGTCTCAATCTCGCGCTGGCATGGTACAAGCAATCGGCGTTCGACAAAGCCGCGGGCGAGCTCACCGGAGTGCGCCGTGTCCAGCCCCAAAACAAACAGGCGCTCTATCTGTTGGCGGATTGCGACCTTCGTCTCGGGCGATACAAGGACGCCATCGCGCTAGTCGATCCGGCTTATCAAGCCACTCCGGACGATAGAGCGCTGGCTTATGTACTCGGCGTTGCGCTGATTAAAGACGGTCAAATTGAGAAAGGCAAGCCGGTAATCGATCGCATCCTCGCGCAGGGCGAGACGGCGGAGGCGAACCTCCTGCTCGGTGCGTCCGCGCTTGCCGCTGGTGACGATGAGAAGGCCCTCAAAACTCTTCGCCGGGCTGTCGACTTGGATGCGCGACTGCCTGGCATTTGGTCGCTTTACGGGCGCGCTCAAATGGAGATTAACGATAATCCTGGCGCGGAGGCTTCCTTCCGAAAGGCTCTCCAGGCGGACGCCAACGATTTCGATGCGAACCTCGATCTCGGCGCCCTTCTGCGGCACGATGGCGACTTTCAGAATGCGGCCACTTTCCTTGCGCAGGCGCTAAGGCTGCGGCCTTCTTCATTGACTGCCCGCTTTCAAATGGGAGCTCTCGATCTTTCGCTGGGGCGCTTCGACGAAGCCCGCGCTTATCTCGAAGGCGTCGCACGCGAATCCCCCGATTTTCAACCGGTGCATGTACAGCTTGCATCGCTTTACTTCAAAATGAATCGCAAAGTGGACAGCGAGCGCGAACGGCAACTCGTGCTGAAGTTGAATGGACAGCAGCCGCGGCCGTAAATCGGGTTCTTATTTCTCCTCGCTTTGTCTAAGTTTCTTTACCTCGTCGGCTTCGCGAGCAGCGTCTTCAGGCCGTCCCGCCGCCGAATAGGCCCGGCTCAATGCCCACCGGATTCGAACAACCGCGGGCGACTGCCGGCGAGCCGTTTCAAGTTCGACAATCGCACCCACATAATCTTTTTCGTGCGCCAGCACTTCGCCCAGGGCTAAATGCGCCGCCGATATGTCCGGACTGAGCGCCACTGCCTGGCGCGCCAGTGGAAGCGCCGTTTCGGCGTTGTTCTCGCGCAGATACCGATCGACGAGCCGCACTCGCGCCGCAATGTGATTTGGCGAAATTTCCAACTCGCGCCGTATCTCAGCCATCGCCTCCTCGGGACGGGAATCCATCAGGATTGCTCCGTAGAGGAAGTGCACGCCCGGCTCCGTGGGGTACTCGGTGACGAGTTGTTTCAGCAGACCCTCCGCCTCCTCCTGCTGGTGCGCCCCATAAAGAGTCCATGCAGCTTTCCCGGCGAGCTTAATCACGGCGCGTCTATCGGGAGCGATCTCGCCCGGCGTCAATGGGAGCCGCAGAGCGGCCAATCCCGCGGCGTCTATTATCGAATCCGCAGGTTGATTTGAAGGGGGCCCGCTGCGCCGGACATCGAAAAGCAGGTCCATGCTTTCATCGAAGCGTTCCGCGCGAGTGAGAAGAACGGCTACGAAATACCACGCCGACCGCGCCATTGCGACGCGCTCACCGAGCCCGATCGCCAGCCCGCGCTGCAGGTGATCGAGCGAGCGCTCATACTCGCGGGTCTGAAACTCGCTCATGCCCAGCAGCACCCACCCGGGACCGGCATCGGCGTCCACGGCGACAAAGCGGCGCAGCGTTTCTTCCGCCTCGGCGAAACGCTCCTTCTCATACAGCAGCGTGCCCAAAAACCACAATCCTTGATCCCATGTTGGACGGTTTGCCAGCGCCTGCCGGTAGAGGCGGATGGCATCGTCGGCGCGATTCCCATCGCGGGCCGCGGCTGCGTCGCGAGATAATTGCTCAAACGCCGCGGGCTGGGTTGCGGTCGACGCGAATGCCATCGCCAGAGCCAGCGTCACGGTCGTCATCGCGCGTCCTCTTGCGGGGTGCGCGGTTTCAGTTTCGCAAAAACGGCGCGCTCGCGTTCAGCATCGTCGGGCCGGCCGAGCGCGGCGTACGTTTGCGAAAGCCACCAGCGGACGTACGGGCTTTCCGGGGCGATCTTCCGAGCCGTCTCGAGCCGATGAGCGCTCTCTTCGAATCGTCCAGCCGCGTACAGCGCCTTTCCCAGCGCTGCGTGCGAGACGAAATCGCTGGGGGCGATCGCGACAGCCCGCTCCGCTAAAGGCAGAGCTTCGCCGGATTCGCCCCGTTCGAGATTGTAGAACACCAGTTGGAGCAGCGCAGGAACGTGCCGCGGTGAGATCTCCAACTCGCGCTGGAATTCGTTCGACGCGCCGGCACTGTCGTTGGCGTCCAACGAAACGATGCCAAGGAAATAGTGGACGTTCGGATGATTTCCGTAGTGCAACAGTAACTGCTTGGCATCGGCTGCGGCCTGATCGAAACGCCGCAGTCTGGATTCGAGCGTGGCGCGTCCGGCCAACCACACCGGTTCACGCTCCGCGGCAGGATAGTCTTCGGGCAGATACGGGATTCGCAGCGAGGCGAGCCCCATGGCCTCAGTCACCGCTTCGCCGGTGTTGCCGGCTTTGGCCTGCGCGGTCAGAAGAACAAGCGCTTGTTCAAATCGCCCGCTCCGTGTCAGCAGCAGCGCCCAGTGGAAGAAAGCATCGGCCATCAGCGCCTTCGACGCTGGAGGCTTTTTCGCCGCCCACTGTTCGAAATGCTTCTCCGCCTTATCGTAATGGCGCGTCTCGTATTCGCAGAGCGCCAGCGGCGCATATGCTGTCCACGCATTCGGCGTCAGCGAGACGAAGCGGTTCAGTGCCGCCCCGGCTTCCGGAAACCGCTGCTGTTCAAAAAGCAAGGTCCCGAGAGACCACCAACCGTCCGCCCATGCTGAGCGAAGTTGCACGCCTTCGCTGTAGAGCACTACCGCATCTTCGATCCGGCCTGTTGTTCTTGCTTGCTCCGCGCGTTCGGAAACCTGAGTGAAGTCCGCGGCAGCAAGCAAGAACCAGATTGCAGGGAACAGCACAACCATCAATCCATATTAGAAGAAGTATTTCACCGCCAGTTCGATCACGCGATGGCCCGTCTTATAATCGGCGAAGCCGAAGTTCGGAACCTGCGACACCCCGGCTGCATTGTACGTCAGGTAAAGGTTCGGATCGCCCGAACGGAATGTCGTCAGCGGATGGTTCAGTATATTGAACGCCGACACGCGGAATTGGAACTTCTGGCGTTCGCTGATGAGGAAGTTCTTGTAAAGGCCGACATCGGTGCTGAAGAAGGCCGGACCGGGTATGTAAGGAAATACGCCGGCGCCCAACTGGCCCAGCGCCGGCGGAGCAAAGCAAGCCCCATTCACATACTGGCCTGGCTTTAGGTTCGAGGTCGGATTGCACACCAGGATGGGGTTGAGCGGCGCGCTGGGTGAGTTCAGGCTCGACTGCGCGCTAACCCCCGTTTCCGTGAAGTTGAAGTTCGCGTTCTGCGCGATCAAATCCGGGCCGCTCTCCGCCTGGAAGATTCCGGAAACCTGCCATCCATTCGCGAGGCCGCGTGCCAGCAGGTTGCCATGCACGAAACTCGGAACGTTTATGGTATAGGCGAGGCTGAGAACCTGCGGGCGATTGCCCGGATTCACGCCCCAGAAATAATTCAGACCGTAGTCCGGAAGAGCGCCATTCACGTTCTGCGTGCCCATCGACTTCGAGAACGTATAGTTTGCCTGCAGGCTTAGCCACCCCACGTTGCGCCGCAGGGAAACCTGCAGAGAATCGTATTGGGACTTCGCGATGTAAAGAGTTTCATTGATGTTTTGATAGTTCAGCTTTGGCCGGTAAATGTTCACGTTGGAAGCGCCGGCGACGCCGGGAGTGAACAGCGGAATCGCATTGGTGTCGGGAGTTTCCAGCCCGTACTTGCTTTGGTTGCCGACATAGGAGGTTTCCAGAAGAAAATGGGCGGGCAGCGCCTGGTCGATGCTGAAGCTGTAGCTGGTTGTCAGCGGCTGCTCGTTAGTGTTCGGTCCATTCCCCATGACGCTGATGCTGGTATAGCCGGAACCAGGGCCCTGCGGAACATTGGGAGCCTGCTTCAGTTGATCGATGGAGGCCCAGGTCAAGCATCCGGTTTGCTGAAAACCGCAGCTATAGCTTTCGCTCCCGGCCGCGGTCGTCCACGGTCCCGTGTACCCGCCATTCTGCACGCTCGCCGGATTGCGGAACATTCCCCATCCGCCGCGAAGAACGGTCTTGCCGGTACCGAAGACATCGAAGGCCAACCCCACGCGCGGGGAGTAGAACAAGACCGGACTGGACACGCCCGAAAGCGGAACGTTCTTGTCGATGGCGTTCCATTCGAGGCCGGTATGCGCGTTCACTTGCGATGGGTCGTTGCTGTATGCCGCGGCGTTGAATACAGCGAAGCCGACGCCTCCTTTATCCCAAGGCTGCGGCAGATGTTCCAACCGGATGCCGTACTCCAGCGTCAGACGCCGCGTGATCTTCCAGGCGTCCTGCGCGTAAAAATCGACAATGCGCTGGCCGAGATTACCGGGCGCTGTCTGGGCTGCTTCGGTATAACTGGAGAAGCCCTGACCCATCAGCATGTCGGCGTAGATATTCCCGGAAATCGTGTTCCAGGGCTCGTATTCGAAAACGCCTTCGCTCTCCGCCCAGTTGTCTTGCCGGTTATAAACCTGCTCGAAGTAAGCGCCGAACTTGGTCATGTGCGAGCCGAAAACCTTGGTGAAATTCTCGCCGCCGGTAACGATGCCTTTTTCCGCGATCATGTTCGGATGGAAGTTATAGCCCGCCACGCCAAGATCCGGAAAGGCCCCGCCCCAGCTCAGCAGGCTAGGATCGGTCTGCGCCGTTCCATAAATCCCCTTATACGGGAATCCGGTGTCGGCCCGCTGTAATTTGGAAGGATCTTCGGGCGAGTTGGGAAAATTGATGTGGGTGTAAGAGAACGTGGTCTCGCTGGTCATGGTGGGAGAGAACACGTGTGTCAGGCTCGCGGACCAGGAATCGGAGCCGTTGGCGCTGGCGATATTGCTGGGATTTGGAATCGTATTGTCGGCGCCGGTCCCTTGCCACAGCCCGTTGGGCGAATACTGCGTCTCACGCTGCGCGTTGTAGCGGACGAACGCCTTGGTGTTGTCGCTGACGCTATAGTCGATGCGGCTCAGCGATTGCCACGAATTTTGCTGGCTCAGCAGAGCGCTTTTATAGTTAAAACCGTTGTTGGTGAGGGGATTGGCGTTTGGTACCGGATAGGTGTTCAACAGAATCTTCGCGCCGGGGTCGATCATGCTGGCGGGAATCACTCCGTTCACGATGTTGGTCCCCGTTGGTATCGCTCCCAGATTCGATTGCAGCGGGCCGTAGCTGGCGGCTTGGCTGAAATCGCCGCTGCGCTCCGCCACGGTCGGGACAAACGCGCGGTCCACACCGCCGTCAATGTTCTGGCCGTAATACTCGAAGCCTTCAAAGAAGAATAACTTGTCGCGAAGTCGATTGAAATTCGTTCCGGGGATCAGCACCGGGCCTCCGATGTTGCCGCCCGGAAAATAATAACTGCTGTTGGGTTTGGGAACGTCGCTGTAGTTATTCTGCCAGTCCGCCGAATTCAATACGGCGTTGCGAGCCGTAAGGTAGCCCTCCCCGTGAAAGGACGTGCCCCCGGCCTTCGAAACCGTGTTCATCACCACCGGACCTTTGGCATTTTCGGCCGCGAAGTTAGAGGTCAGGACCTTAATCTCCTGGATCATCTCGACGTTTGGGTTTACAGGCGTAGCGGAGCCCACCGCGCCTGGGTCGTAGGTGTGGCCGCCATCCATTGTGATATCCACGGCCTGTCCGTTGATGGTGTTTCCGCCCAGTCCACCTTGGTTGCCACCGATGCCGGACCCGTTGATGCCGTAGACTTCGCCAGTGTAAGCTTGGCCGTTGACGCCGCCGTTGGCCACCATGGCCGCGCCCGGCAGGATTTTGATCAGCTCCGCCGCATCGCGTCCGACGATAGCAAGGTTCTGAAGCTCGCGGGCAGTGATGACGGCCGACTTTTCTCCGGAATCGATCGTCGCCAGCGTAGTCGCCGCTGCCGTTACATCGACATGCTCCGCGCTTGACGCCGGGCGCAACTCGACGCCGATAGTCTTACTGTCGCCGCTGTGCAGCGCGATCCCGGTGTCCTGCCATTTGGCAAAGCCGGCAACTTCAACGTCCAACGAATACGAAGCGGCGGGCAGCGCGGAGAACGTAAAATAACCGCCGCTGTTCGTCACCGTACGCCGGACGTCTCCCGATGCCTCGTTCCGTATCGCGACATTGGCCTGCGGAACGACCGCGCCGCTGCTATCCGCAACGGTCCCCGTGAGTGTACCCATAATCGATTGCGCCCACGTCCCAGCCAGCAACACCGCGGAAGTAAGTGCGATGCGCATGTATAAGTTCATAAAGGATTCTCCTTTGATCTCGTTTTGCACACTTGGCAAGCGACGCGCTCGCTAGTCGTTGTGAATTGCGTTTGCAGTATAAGGGAAACCGGCCCCGCGGGCTCCGTTCCATTCGCTACGTCTTGGTTAACCAGATCTTCAGGCCGTTACATGTAACGGTGTAACGCGAGACAGATCAATCGCGTAGACCGTTGACCTGGGAATTCGATCCTGATAAGCTGGCTGCATCAAGGCAGGGGGTCCACGTGGATCTGATCGATACGGGACAGGAACGGGCAGAGCTGGACGCCATCCTGAATTCTGCCGCTTTTCGGAAAGCTCCTAACCAATCGCGGTTCCTTCGTTACTTATGTGAGCGCCACTTCGAGGGCTTGTCGGAGCAGCCCAAGGAACACCAGATCGCCATCGAGGCGTTAGGACGCAGCGAAGACTTCGACGAGCGCGAGGACTCTATTGTACGCGTCGAGGCATTCCGGCTGCGGCGCAGGCTGGAACGCTACTATCAAACCGAGGGCAGCGCGCATCCGCTACGGATCGCTATCGACGCGGGACAATACCGCGTCCGGTTCATGGAAGCGCGGGAAAACGGCGGCGGGAACATTTCCGGGCTCGTTCTCGAGAACGAAGTGCTTCCGGATGCACCTTTGCAGAAGAAGGATGCATCGGGTCGGCGGCGCTGGATCGCTGCAATGTTTCTGGCAGTGGTATCTATATGTCTGGCCGTAACGGCGGTCGTGTGGCAGCGGCACTCCAAACTTCTTTCTCAATCTCCCTCCACGGCGGCCGTGCCATCCGTGGCCAGCCCGCCAGCCGTGCTCAACTCCGGCCCGGGCGTCCGCATCCTGGCTGGCTATAGTCGCCCCGCCCACCTCGACCGGCTCGGCCAGGTGTGGGGCGCCGACAATTGGTTTCACGGCGGTGAAGCGATCGTTTGTCCCCGGCAGTTGCTGGCACGGACGCCGGATCGCAGCATCTATCGGCACTGCCGCAGAGGGAATTTCTCCTACGACATTCCCCTGAATCCCGGGGTCTACGAACTGCGCCTCTATTTCGGGCCCAGCGTCGCTCCCTGGACACTGCTGGAGGAATCGGTGCCGCAATACCCGATCATGCTTAGGATCAACAAGAATTCCGAAAAAAAGCTGTTTATAAATTTCTCCGCCGACGGCGCCTTAAACTCAATTCCCGACATCCGCGTTTTTCGAGACGTCACCCCCGCATCGGATGGTTTTTTGCACCTTACCTTCGCGAATGGAGGAAGCCAGTACGCCTTCGTAAACGCCATCGAAATTCTGCCGAGTATGCGTGGACGCCTGGTGCCAATCCGCATGACCGCCAGCGATTCCTTTTACGCGGACACTCATGGCAACATCTGGCCGCCGGAGCGCTATTATCGCGGCGGGACATCCGTGGAACGGCGTGATGAAGTCAGCGGGACCGCCGACCCGGATCTGTTCGGCACGGAGCGCTATGGTCCCTCTTTCGATTACCTCATTCCCGTAGCCGACACCGGCATTTACGCCGTTACGCTCGGTTTCGCCGAGACATGGTTCGGACCGCGGGTTCCCGGCGGTGGCGGCGCTCAAAGCCGGCTCTTCGATATATCCTGTAACGGCACTTCACTCGTTAAGAACCTGGATGTCTACAAGGAAGCCGGAGGATCGGACCGGGCCCTGATCAAGACGTTTCACAACCTCCATCCCGATGCCGACGGCAAGCTGCGCCTTACGTTTACCGCATCCCGCAATAACGCAATGATCAATTTCCTCGAAATCGACGACGAAACCGGCCAGAAGCTCTGAACCTACTTGCCCTCGGTTACCGTGACGATTCGATCCGCCTGCACGTCGCGAAGCACCTGTTTCAGCCCGCTCGGCCACGAGATCTCCACCGTCTTCGCTACCCGCGCCGCGCCCAGGCCGAAATGCACGCGGCTGTCGCTCGAGGAGCTGAAACCCACGCTGGTGGTCGCATGGTTCCACTGCACCGGGCCGCTCTCCGGCTCCACGCGCACTTTGGCGCCCAGACCCTCCCGATTGCTCTTGGTGCCCCGCAGCTTCAACATCAGCCAGTGATTGCCCCCGCCGGAGCGGTTCATCCAGAGTTCTGCCGGAGCGTTCAAACAGCTCACTACCACGTCGATTCGGCCATCGTTATTGAAGTCGCCGAAGGCCGCGCCACGATGCTGCTCCGGCGCGCCGAGCAATCCCGCCGCTTCGCTCACATCGTCGAAGTGCCTGCCGTTGCGATTGCGTAGAACGAGATTGGGAAGTTTTGTTGGAAGCCGATCCACCAGTTCCTCGTTGTCCAGAATCGCGCCTCCGGCGGCGAACAGATCCTTCATTCCGTCGTTATCGAAATCGTAAATACCGGCGCTCCATGCCGTCATGCGCGCCGTCGCCTTGGCAACGCCCCAGGACGCAGTGACGTCGATGAAGTCGCGCCCGGTGTTCTGGAACAGCGGGAACGTGTCGTTGACCATGCCGGCCACCCAGATGTCCGGCTTGCCATCGTTATCGACGTCCCGAAAATCCGCACCCATTCCAGCGATCGACTTTCCCGCATCGTTATAAGCAACCCCCGCGGTCACGCCCACCTCGCTGAACGTTCCGTTGCCATTGTTGTGGAATAGGAAATTCCGATACGTATCGTTCGAGACGAAGACGTCCGTGAACCCGTCGTTGTCGTAATCGGCAAATGCGACCCCCATGCCTTTACCAACCAACTTGCCGATACCCGATTTTTCTGAGACGTCCGTGAACGTGCCGTCCCCGTTATTGTGGAAGAGCGTGTTCGGCTCGCCCTGGAAGACGTTTGGATTGCAGTACGCGCGCACCTCGCCGCTCATGCACTTCGGCTCCTTGTTCGGATCCATGCGAATGTAGTTGGTGACGAAGAGATCCAGCCGCCCGTCGTTGTCGTAATCGAACCATCCGGCGCCGATGGAAAACAGTTTGCCCAGTTTCGAATCGACGCCCGCGACCCCGGCCTTTCGGGTCACGTCCGTGAACGTGCCGTCGCCATTGTTGCGAAGGAGTTGATTCGCGTTCACGCCGGCTACGTAGAGATCCACCCAGCCGTCGTTGTCATAATCGCCCGCCGCTACACCCATCCCATATCCGATGCCTTTCACGCCGGCTTTCTCCGTCACGTCGGTGAAGGTCCCATCCCCGTTGTTGCGGTACAGCCGGTTCCAATAGCGCGGGTCGCTTTTGTCCATTTCGGGCAGCTTCGCGCCGTTGACGAAGTAAATATCCGGGAGACCGTCGTTGTTGTAATCGAACACGGCCACGCCCGCGATCATGGTCTCGGGCTGATGCTTCTCTGGAGTAACGCTGTTGTCCAGCACGAAGTGAATGCCGGACTTCGCGGCAACGTTCTGAAATAGGATCGCCGGCGCGAGGGTGTCCGGCGCCAGCAACATTACCGTGGACAGCAGCAATGCGCAAATGAAGAATGCTTTCACCGGGCCGGCTCGTCAACTCTTAGCTTCCGATCCGCGCTCACATTCTTCATCGGTAACGTGATTATATAGCGTGCTGCCCGATCCCGTAGTCAACTTCATCACCCCGGGATGCCCTGGTTAACATAGGCGTGGTCAGCTCAACCACGCGCGTCGTCGGATAGCGAATCGGCGCCTCGAAATCTTCAATGTGCGCGTCCATTAGCGAACCGGCATGATGAACGCGGTGTAACCGAGCCGTGACCGGCAGGGAGCGGTCGCCCCGATCGTATATATGTTCTTCAACCGAGTCGCATGGCCCGGCAGGCCACCAATGTCGATGAAGAACTTCGACCCCTACCGAGCCGTGACCGGCAGGGAGCGGTTGCCCCAATCGTATATATGTTCTTCAACCGAGTCGGCCCGGCAGGCCACCAATGTCGATGAAGAACTTCGACCCGTACCGAGCCGTGACCGGCAGGGAGCGGTTGCCCCAATCGTATATATGTTCTTCAACCGAGTCGCATGGCCCGGCAGGCCACCGATGTCGATGAAGAACTTCGACCCGTACCGAGCCGTGACCGGCAGGGAGCGGTTGCCCCAATCGTATATATGTTCTTCAACCGAGCGACGAAGCGGTTAGCGGCAGGCGCGTTCTCGAGTATGCGATATCATGAATCCTGTTGGGCGTGCTGAGGCCCCCCCGATTCTTTTGCAATAAGCACCAGAAAACGCTCCAGATAGGACAATAACTACTTATGCGGATGAATTGTTTTGCGCGGAATGCGGTGCTGCTGATTGCCGCGGCCGGTATTTCCGTGGTGGCTCAACAGAGCACGGGTTATATCAAGACTTCGGTGAATCCCGGTAGAGCGGGTGTCTTCGTCGACGGCAAGTACATGGGACCGGCCGCGAATTTTCGCGTGTCCCGAAAATATGCCGTCGCACCGGGTGAGCATGAAGTGAAACTGCTGGACCCGCGCTACGAAGACATCGTGACGAAGGTCACCGTTCAGGCCGGCAAGACTGTCAAAATCTCCGAGACGATGAAACCGCTGCCGCCCGCCAAACCCCCGTTCGGACAACTGCACGCGGTCACGGCGGACAAGTTTGACGCCGTCTACGTGAACGACCGGTTTATGGGCCATGCGGGAGAGTTCAACAATTCGCACCAAAGTCTGGAGCTGAACCCCGGCGAGTACACCGTCAAAATCGTTCCTGTTGCCGGTGGCGCCCCGCACGAAGAGCACGTCAAGATTGAAGCCGACAAAGTGACCATCGTCAAAGCTACGAAATAGCTTTCTGCCACGGGCTTCTCGCCGCCCCACTAAAGTAGGGGATCTCTCCGGGACGAATGCCAGAGATGCAAAATCTCCACTCGGCGCGATTCTAAGACGCCCCTGTAATAGACCAGGAGCGGCGAATGTTGGAGTCGCCGAACGCCGTGGTAACGACGCACCGGCGCGCCTAAATAGGGAAGGTCCTTTAGCAGGTCAACATGGTTGAGCAGAGCATTTGCAAACCGCTCGGACGTTCCCGGATGGTTCTCCCACGGCCAACGCATGACCTCTTCGAGGTCGGCTAGCGCTGGTTCGGTGTAGAGAACCTGGAAATCCATTCCGGGATGAGCTCGCGAACTTCTTCGCTGTGAACAACCCGGCCTTCTTCGGCGGCACGAATGCCACGTTCGATGCCCGTGGCGGTTTCCGCGTCCACTTCGATTTCTTCGCCGGTCGAAACCATCGCGTCGGGGTTAGGCTCAGCCATATCTTAAGAGTAGCCTTGCAAGGTTGCGGATGCAATCGGACTCGCCGCGGAGCTGAAGCGATCGTTTCGCATTCACAATTTTATCGCGGAATTATCTTCAATTTCCTGAGTGGTTTGCGATAAACCTGCCCAATCGGAACAGGTGTCCCCCGCTATCCTCGTGCGGAAAGGAAATCCTATGACACCTTTAACATCCACCCTCGCCGACCTCACTGCGGCGAAGCTGATCGCCTACTATCCGCCCCCGCCGCCGGGCGTTCCGATAGTCTCGGCGTCCACCAACCCGTCGGTTTATGCGAGCGATCCCACCTACCTGGAGCAACTCAATGCGCAGTCGCTCCAGAAATACGCCGTGGACGTTCCCAACACCAACGTCGCGGCAACTTTCTCTTTCGCCTGCAACACTTGGGAGCAAAATGGCAAGTCCCCTACCCTGCCCGCCCCGCCCGCTTACTCCGTTTTCGATTCCCAGGCTTTCAACCAGTGGTGGGCGCAGTACGCCACCAACCTCGGGACCGCTCCGCCTCTCTTCTTCATCAAACCCGCGCCACTCCCCCCGGCGCCCGTGATTCTCCCAGCTGGGATGCCCCCGCCTCCTCCTCCGTCCTATGATGGACCCATCGGCGCACCCGTACCCAACAACCCCGGAGTATTCAACGATTCCCCGAACGACCCCTTTCCGGATGGTTATGTGTATTCCGGTCCCACCGGGATCTATCAAAAACACGTCTATTCGAACCCGTTCACGCCCGGCAACACGCGTGTAATCTGGATATCGCTCCTGACTGCCTAAAACCGAGCGAACGGTTATTATCCCCTTGACAACGGCATTCGGGAAGTGTAAGCATGGTTACGGCGTGACAGGCCGGTAGCTGGCATGGCTCATTCGGGACTATCGATTCCGAAATCGCTGTGATATGATCCTCGTTCTGTTTTGACAATGCGCCATGCGAGAATGAAGGGAGAGCCTCGGAGCGAAGTCGCTCTCGCACAACAATCTTGGCGGTGAGTGTGGGATTCGAACCCACGAACGTGGTACCAGCACGTTACGCAGTTTATAAAACCGGCGCATTCAGCCCCTCTGCCAACTCACCGCAGGGAAGGGCCAGCGTTGTCAGATTTTGGTCCGATACGCTGGCTTTTTCTTTCATTACAACTACATGTGGATGATAACAGATTTGTGATGCATGTGGCTATAACATAAATAACATTTTTGTGATAGCATGGCAACAAAATGGGACATCTACGATTACTGCGATCACCGAGCAACGAACCTAATCGAGAAATGGTTGAACGAAGGCTTGCAGGTTCCAGAGAGAGCGCGAATGCTTCGCAAGGTGGACGCGCTCCGGGAAAACGGCCCCGAACTTTCAACTGGCCTTCTTTCCGATACGCCATCGCCCCATGTCAAGAAGATTCGACTCAACGGGCGCGTGGCACCGCGACTTCTTCTCTGTCGCGGTCCAGTAAATATGGCAGAGCAGGAATTCACGTTGCTATTCGGCTGCACAGAAAGAGATCGAAAATTCGTTCCTCTGAATGCCATCGCGGTAGCGGTAGAGCATCGCGATTATGTTATTGCAGACCACGAGCACCGGAGAATAAAACGTGTCTTTGAGGAATCGCCTGAAGCGACAACTGAGGAATAGGCAGTTTCGGCATGCTTATGCTGATGAACACCTTAACTTGAGCATTAGTACGCAGATTAAAGCGATTCGCGAGAAGCAGGGCATGAGCCAAGCCGCGCTTGCCGAAAAGATGGGAACTAAGCAGGCCGGCATTTCGCGTATCGAAAGCGCAAATTACAACGGATGGAGTATCGCCGTACTTCGAAGATTGGCTGAGGCTTTCGACCTTCGCCTTAGCGTCTCATTCGAGGAATTTGGGACGCTATGGAAGGAAGTTGACGACTTCAGTCGGCCATCTCTTGAACGGTTAAAATTTGATGAAGACCCAGAGTTCAAGGAAGAAACAGCCCACCCAAAAAATATGGCTGTAGCGCAGGCCGCTGGTCTCTGGAATTCTGGAACGAGTTCTCGATGGGACATGCGCCAAGCCGTTGTTGCGCCTAAACGACAAAATGAACAGATCGGTGTTATCGACTCTGCCGTAGTTACCCCTATTGCCTCAAGCTCTAAATTTGTTATGAACACAATCAAGAAACATGATACAACATTTCCTCCGTATAGTTCAGCCATTAGAACAAGGAGCGGTACCTAAAGGCATATGAACACTGACATCCATGATCCCAAACATGCAATAGAAGGGTCAATTCAAGAAGTACAGATTACAGTGCCGTTCCCCGACAGCTTTGTTTACTCTAACGTAAGCGCGATATCTAGTTCTTCTATGGATATACGCGTCGGTTTTGGGGAGGCAATGCCAGACGGCATCGCCTATCCTAGGGTAGGTGTCGTTATGACAGTAGAGCATGCAGCTCAGCTTGTCATAAATATGATTCAGCAGCTGAAATTTTTTGAAGATCGAGGGTTCGGTCTCATACGGAATTCGATGTGGAGAGAGTTCCGAGAGAGAGCCAAGGCACAAGAACCATCCCCGTCTACTGAAGAAAACACTTAGGCCGTGTGCCCCAGTTCGCTCAACTAATGATAAATAAAAAAGATGTAGTGATGGTAGACCGTGAACAGTTCACCGAGGTGATGCGAAAGTTGATCGCTGCACCACCGCTTCCGAAGGCCGCTATACCTCGCAAGCGGGCTAAAACGGTTCGTCCGAAGGATCGGCAGAAGGCGAAGCAACCCCCGGCTGAGTGAACTGGTTGATGCCCTTTTTGTAGTGAACGATTGGATTGTCGCCGGCCAGCTTCGCGTAGGGGAGCGGCTTGCCAAGCGCTAAGCACGCTACGGTGATCGCGAACATCTCTTGGTTCTCGCTTCCGTTGAAGCGATACGAGAACTCCTGAATGTAGCGGTTGAGATGCTTTATCGAGATTTGGTGGAATGAGCCCACGACGCCGCGCTTCAGGAGACTCCAGAACCCATCGATTGATTGCGTGTGAACGTCTCCGCGTACCCATTCCTTATCGCTGTGTATCACTATCTCGTGCTCGAATCCACGCCGCTCAAGATTCATGTACAAGCGGCTCTCATCAGTCACGAAGCGAGCATCCGGCGAAACGGCTGCGTCGATGTGCTGTCCAACCTGCCACTGATTAGGAGCGTCAATCTGCGTTGCATAAACGCGGCCAGTCTCACGTTCGATCATGCCGAACACGGCAGGCTTATCGTACTTCGCGCGTTTGCGGCGTTTGTCGTATTTGCCTCCGATGTACGTTTCATCCGCTTCAACCGTTCCGCTCATTTTCTCATCGGTCCAGTTGCCGAGCATCATGGCTTCGCGGATACGATGCGAGAGATACCACGCGGTTTTGTAGGAGCACGCTAGATCGCGTTGAAGCTGTTTCGCGCTGACACCTTTCTTCGCGTTGCACATGATCGCTACGGCTAGCATCCACTTCTCTAACGGCAGGTGCGAATCGTTGAAGATCGTTCCATCGGTAACTGAGAACTGAAACCAGCATTCGCGGTCCAAGCACTGGTAGAGGTATCGGGAGGGAACTACCTTGATTTCTTCAAGGCCGGTTTTGGTACTGATGCGAGTGCGCTTGCCTTCCGCCGTTTGGTATTTCGAGATTCGCTCGCCACCACACTTCGGGCAACGAACCCCATCCGGCCAGCGGAGCGCTTCAAGGAAAGCAACGCATTGCTCTTTGGTTCCGAGTTCCTTCTGGATCTCTATCAGGCTCTTTCCGACCCGTGTGGTTTTTCCCATGAACAATAGTAAGCCGAATCGCTGTCGTTGTCAAGGGGATAATCACCGAGCGAACCCAATCCCGAAATCGGACACTACGGTCTGAACCGCGCCTTCCGAGCCGTGACCAGCAGGGAGTGCCCATGGGCCTGCGGCCCACCCAAGGTGATGAAGAACAACGACCGTAACCGAGCCGCGCCCGGCAGGAAGCGGAAATAGCCCGTGATTTTCTCGACATGTTCTTCAACGGCGTCGCATGGCCCTGCGGGCCACCC
>JBEKUT010000163.1:0-14113 GCA_049514735.1 Bryobacteraceae bacterium | reverse complement strand
CGGAGTCGCCGTCATCAGCTTGAGATGAAAACTGGGGTCCGGCGCCAGCATGGCGAGCGTCTTGCCATCCGGCGAAAGAGCGCCACAGAGCACGTTGGGTTGGATCAACACGGTTTCGCCGCCGCCGGCCGGAGCGCGGCAAATGCCCTCCTGTCCGCCAGTCTCGCAGCGGAAATAAACAATGCGCGAGTCCGGCGACCAGAAGGGGCGATACCACGAATGCACCTGGACACCGGCGCCCGTGATGGCGACCGCCGTAGGCGCATCGATAGCCTGCACGTAAACATTGGCCGGCCCGCTCGTCGAAGATCCGAAGAACGCGATACTCCGTCCATCGGGCGACCAGGCCGGCCAGGACTGCGCCGCGAGCGCTGTCGCGAAGGGCGTCAAATGGTAATGCGATAAATCGACGCGATGCGAGTCGCGCAATAACTGCGTGGCGATCCATGCCAGCAGAGCGGCCGCGAGCGCCACTGCTGGTATCATCCAATTCCGAGTGGGTCGCCCTGTCGCCGCCGCCGCGACGGCCGGCAATTGTCCGGTGGAAGTGAATTCGCTGAAATGATCCCGCAGTTGACCCAGTTCCCGCGCCAGATCGCGGGTCGATTCGTAACGCTCCTCGCGCTCCTTCGCAAGACAGCGCTGCATGATCCAGCGCAACTGCGCCGGCAGCGCGCGATCGATGGGAGGTTGGTCGTCCTCCACAATCGCCGACATAGTCTGCACCGCGCTCGGCCGCTCGAACGCCTGCTTGCCCGCGAGCATCTCATAAAGGATCAGGCCGAGGCTGAACTGGTCGGAGCGGTAATCGACGTTCTGAGCGCGCGCCTGCTCCGGGCTCATATAGGCAGCCGTTCCGACCACCGATCCGGCTTCCGTCAGGGCCGCGATCGTCATGGTCGCGTTGTTTGCGGGAGCGGTTCGCGATTCCAGGCGCGCTACGCCGAAGTCGAGAATTTTGGCGGTTCCGTCCGGCGTGACAATCACGTTGTCGGGCTTGAGGTCGCGATGCACGATGCCGGCCGCGTGCGCTGCCGCGAGGCCGGACGCGATCTGCGCCGCGATGTCGACGGCTTTGCGCACTGGGACCGGTCCACGGGCGATCACAGCGCGCAGCGACTCGCCCGGGACCAATTCCGACACGATATAAGGAGGGTGCTGGTCCAGCCCGACATCGTAGATCGCCATCACGTTGGGATGATTCAAGGAGGCGGCCAGACGGGCCTCCTGTTCAAATCGGCGCCGTCGGTCGGGATCGTTGGCGAAGGACTCTGGCAGCAGTTTCAGTGCGACTTCCCGTCCGATCCGCGGGTCCAGCGCGCGATGCACCTCGCCCATTCCGCCCGCTCCGAGTTGTCCCAGGATCTGATACGGGCCGATCGCAGTGTCTGGCATAATTGAGGGTAAACGATCTGACGATGGCCAGCGTCAAACCATTTAGACCGAACCACAGCATGAAAGCTCTCCTCACGCTCCTCGCGATCACCGTGTCTGCCTCGGCGGGCGAATATGCCGTCCTCGCAAACGGCCAGCGCGTCCATGCCGAGAGCCATGAGATCGACGGGAATCTCGTCCGGTTGGTCACCAAGACGGGCAGTATCGAGTTTCCGGCAGCCCAAGTCGTCGCGTACGAGCAGGAAGAGTACACACCACCGCCTCCCGCGCCTCCAGCGGCAGCGCCCGCGCCAGCTCCAATTTCGGCAAGAGCCCTGTCCGCGCAGGAGATCATCACGCGTGCGGCCGAGAAAGCTGGATTGCCTCCCGATATTCTCCACAGCGTCGCGAGAGCCGAATCGGGTTATCGTACGAATGCAGTCTCGCCCAAGGGCGCCATCGGCCTGATGCAACTCATGCCGAAAACGGCGGCCGCTCTGAATGCCAATCCTTACGATCCGCAACAGAACGCCGAGGCGGGCGCGGAATATTTAGCACAGCTTCTCGAAAAATACAAAGACGATCCGCACCAGGTTTCGAAGGCCGTTGCTGCCTACAATGCCGGCCCCGGCGCGGTGGATAAATACAAGGGCATCCCGCCGTATCGCGAGACCGTCGATTACGTCAGCCGCGTCATCTCCGACTACAACAAGCGCACCGCGAAAAAGCAGACCTCCCCTGCTCCTGTAACCGACTGACCGTTCCTCCTTAAACCACCTGAAACACTGCTATCCTAAAGTGTTCTATCACCTGGCCGAGGTGCCAAACATGGATATAGCCTTTTGGATCCCGCTGGTTGTAATTGTTGTCTATGTTCTGTCCTCTATCAAGATTCTCGCGGAATACGAACGTGGAGTCGTCTTCCGCCTTGGCAGAGTTCTGCCTCAACCGAAAGGGCCGGGCGTCGTCCTGGTCTTCGCCCCCATCGACCGCATGGTGCGCATTTCCTTGCGCATCGAGGCTATGGAAGTTCCTCCCCAGGATGTGGTTACGCGCGATAACGTGACCCTGAAAGTGAACGCGGTGGTTTATTTCCGCGTGGTGGACCCAACCAAAGCCATTATCGAGGTCACCAATTTCCTGTACGCGACATCGCAGGTCTCGCAAACAACGCTGCGCAGCGTGCTGGGCGAAGCCGAGCTCGACGAACTGCTCAGCCAGCGCGAGAAACTAAATCTCAGGTTGCAATCCGTGCTCGATCTGCATACCGGACCCTGGGGCGTGAAAGTAACTGTTGTCGAAGTGAAGCAGGTGGATTTGCCTGACCAGATGATTCGCGCCATCGCGCGCCAGGCCGAAGCGGAGCGCGAGCGGCGCGCCAAAGTGATCCATGCGGAAGGCGAATACATGGCGGCCGAAAAGCTCGCCATGGCCGCGAAGGTGATCCAGCGCGAACCGGCTGCGCTGCAACTGCGCTACCTGCAAACACTGCTCGAAATCGGATCGGAGAAAAACACGACCATTGTGTTTCCGCTTCCTATAGATATAATTGCGTCTTTAGGGCGTGCGTTAGAGAAAGTCGGCGCGGGCCCCAGCGTTACGGCAACCGACTGAAAGGCGGAGGGATTTTTGGCAAGGACTGAAGACGGCGAATTTGAATTAGTGCTCGGCAATGTGCAATTGATCAGCGTTTTCCTGATCGTGGTTATTCTGCTGGGCGTGTTTTTCTCCATGGGCTATATCGTGGGACGCAATTCCGTCCCGGCCGCTGTCAGCGCGACGTCGCAACAGCCCGCCAAGCCCATCGTCGTAGAGCCCCCATCGCACAAAGACACCGAGCCGCTTGCTTCCACGACGCCGCCTGCGTCCACGGAATCCGCGACGCCTGCGGCTGAGTCCAAGCCGGCTCCGGTAGAATCGCCTTTCGAGAAGTCTGAGGCGTCGAAGCCCTCACCGGCTCCCGTGCCGCTTCTTCCGGAAAAGAAACCCGCGGCGCAGGAAAAGAAACCTGAGCCGGAAAGAAAACCCGAGCCGCCCTCGGCGCGGGCAGCCACTGCCAGCGTCGATAGGCCCGCGCCGGGTCGCTACTGGCAGGTGGTTTCCACCAGCCGTCCCGAAGCCGAGATCATCGCGGGCGCGCTGGCCAAGAAAGGCCTGACCGCGGTGGTTGCGCCTTCTTCCAAAGAAGGTTTCTACCGCGTTCTGGTGGGTCCGGTGGGCGACGCGTCCGATGCAGCGAAAACACGCTCGCAGCTTGAAGGAGCGGGGTTCAAGAGCCCGATCCTTCAGAAATATTGATGCTGGTCCAACTTGAAACACGCCAGCCACGCTTGCCCGAATGGCTGCGTAAGGGCGACACCCACTTCGTCTCCGTGCACGATCTCAAGGCGGACCTGCGCCGCTTGAATCTGCATACGGTCTGCGAATCGGCCCGCTGCCCCAACATGCACGAGTGCTTTCATCGCGGCGCGGCCACATTTATGATCCTCGGCAACCTGTGCACGCGCGGCTGCGGATTCTGTTCCGTGCCGAAAGGCTCGCCGTCGAAAAAAGAATTCATACTCGATCCGAATGAGCCCGCGAACGTCGCACGCATGGCCGCGCAAATGAAATTGCGCTATGTCGTGATCACGTCCGTGAATCGCGACGACCTTCCCGACGGAGGCTCGCAACATTTCGCTAAAACTGTGTGTGAGGTTCGCCAGGCCCTCCCTGAGGCGCGTGTGGAAGTGTTGACTCCCGATTTTTGCGGCGACTTAAGCGCTGTCGCCCGCGTGCTCGACGCCGCGCCCCATGTCTTCAACCACAACATGGAGACCATACCGCGCCTCTACCGCCGCGTGCGCCCGCAGGCGAATTACCGGCAGTCGCTCGACGTTTTGCGATTCGCAAAGAGCTATCGCCCGGAGGCGCTCACTAAATCCGGCTTGATGGTTGGCCTTGGCGAAGAGCCCGACGAAGTGGAGCAGCTCCTGCGCGATCTGCTGGCCGCTAACGCCGACGTGGCGACCATCGGCCAGTACTTGCAACCGACGCGCCGCAATTTGCAAGTCGCCCAGTATGTCACGCCGGCGCAGTTCGACGCCTATCGCGATTACGGTCTCTCCATCGGATTCAAGATGGTGTTCAGCGGCCCTCTCGTCCGCAGCTCTTACATGGCAGACATGGTGAATGAACAGGCTATCGCCACGGTCAGTTAGCCCTATAACGAATTGGGCGCTGGCGCTGCTCTCGGCCGTTTTCCTGATCCTGATTTTCCCGAAATTCAACGCCACCTTTCTGGCGCCCTTCGCGCTGGTTCCTCTTCTGATCGCTCTCGCGCGCGAGCCGCGCACGTGGTTTCGATTCCTGCTCGGTTGGAGCGCCGGCGTTGTCTATTGGTTCGGCGTCTGCTATTGGATTCAGTTCACGCTGGAGCATTATGGCGCCATGGGAACCTGGGGGAGCTGGGGAACATTTCTGCTCTTCTGCGTTCTGAAGGCGATTCATCTCGGCATCTTCGCGTTGCTCGCCGCCGTGCTGCTGCCGCATCGTTACGCGATTCCAGCCGTGGCCGCGCTGTGGACCGGAATCGAGCGCACGCAGGGTGACGCCGGGTTCGCGTGGCTCACGCTCGGCAACGCCGGCATCGACATGGCGCTTCCGCTCCGCGCGGCGCCTTTCATCGGCGTGTACGGATTGTCGTTCCTCTTCGCGGCTCTGAGCACGGCGGTGGTCGTCATGCTGTTTCGCAAGTCGCGCAAGGAATTGTACTGGCTCGCGATGTTCGCCGTGCTGTTCGTACTGCCCGCACTCCCCGAATTCCAGGCGGGCGATCAAACGGCTGTCGTAGTGCAGCCCAATCTCAATGAAGACCAGGACTGGAGTCCTGTGACGGCCGATCTCATGCATCGGCGTCTCATCGAGATATCGCTTCAGGAGGCGCTGCGTTCCTCCCCGCGCCTGATCGTCTGGCCGGAAGCGCCGGGGCCTTTCTACTTCGACCGCGATGCGCGCTTCCATGAGATGGCCACGACGCTCGCGCAACAATCGCAGACTTATTTTCTATTCGGAACGGTGGAGCATACGCCCAAGGGCGATCCTCTCAACTCCGCGATGATGCTGGCGCCGGACGGCAACGTAGTGGATCGTTACGACAAAATTCATCTCGTACCGTTCGGAGAATTCGTACCGCCCATTTTCGATTTCGTGAATCGCATCACGCAGGAGGCTGGCGATTTTGTGCCCGGCACACGCCGCGTGCTCTTCAACGTGGCCGGCCATCGCTTGGGCGTGTTCATCTGTTATGAATCGGCGTTTCCGAACGAAGTGCGCAAATTTGCAAACGAAGGCGGCGAATTTTTGGTCAACATTTCGAACGACGGTTATTTCGGCCGCAGCGCCGCCCGCGAACAGCATCTGGAGCTGGTGCGCATGCGTGCGGTCGAGAACCGGCGCTGGATCGTCCGCGCTACTAACGATGGCATCAGCGTGGCCATCGACCCCGCCGGCCGGATCGTGCAGAGCCTTCCGCTCTATCGCGAGGCCGTCGCGCCCATGGCGTACTCGTATGTGGAATCGAAGACTGTCTATACGCAGACGGGAGATTGGTTCGCATGGACCTGCCTGGCACTCAGTATCGTGGCGCTACTCGCTTCGCAGCGGCCCCACTACACGCCCATAGAGGGATGAATCCGACGCTTGGGACGGCTTGTCAGCACCGCAGTAGCACGTGGAACAGACGATCGGGTTTTTGTCGTCTGTTTTCCGCTTTATAGGCGTCGCGGCCGGGCGCTACGACACACATGCCGATCGCCGATACGACAAACACGTGCACTATTAGGATTGAAAGTGAAAAGGTAGAAGAATCGTGGCAAGAAACTTCGTGGAACTTGAATCGAAGATGTTTCCCGAGTCGATCGCCCGCGGTAACGAGAAGGTGAAAGCTCTCAGGAGAGACATGGCTCGCAAGACCATCAAAAAAGCGACGAAGAAGTAGCGGACCCACCAATCGGACTTCATCCGCGTTTATCGGCGGCCAAACATTCCGGCCGTCGAGCGCATCTCACGGCTCCATCGAAGCCTGTAGCATGGCCCGCGTATACCCCACATTGAACGCATAAGCCGCATACCCGCCGCCTCCCGGATATTGCGCCTTGAAATTAGGCCGGTTGCCGTCGTAGTCCAACCCCCGCGGATGTTCCGGAAAAATCAGGCGCGGATATTTCTGCCGCACTAACTCTTTCATCACGGCGAACATGTCGTTCTCACCTGCGTCGATGAAAACCTCGGAGTATCTCTCATACGGCTTCGACACGCGCACATTGCGGTAATGGACATGATTAATGCGGTCCCGCGATCCGAAATAATGGCACACCGCCACGGGATCTTCGCCCATCTCGCGCGTCACGCCGCAGTCGAACGTAATCCCGTTCGACGGGCTCTTCACGATATCGATCAGATGCTTCCAGCCGTCGACCGTCCCCATAATCTGGCCCGAGCCGCGGCTGATTGGCGCCGGCGGATCGTTGGGATGCAGCGCGAGCCGCACGCCGGATTGCTCCGCAACCGGAACCACGGCTTTCAAGAAGTACGTGATGTTCGCCCACATCTCATCAAGCGAGTGCGCCCCTTCTTCGGGCAGCGGCGGCAGGCCTTCCATGCGCGCGTAGTCGAACGACGTCACGCCCGATCCCGCGCGCCCGGTCTCTTCGAAATAACCTTCCATGGCGCGATGCGCGTAGAAATTGTATTCGACCACGGGCAATCCCACCTTGCCCGCGGCGCGAATGGATTGAATGACTTTCTCGATCTCTTCATCACGTCCCGCGCGGCCATACAAGGTGTTTGGAAATCCCGCGATCATCAAGTTGCCCAGCGAAAGGCCTTGTTCCTTGAAACGATCCATCAAGCTTTGCAGGCGGCTTTCCTCCCACGGAATTGGACCGCCTCCCGTAAGAACATGGTCGACGCCAAGCTGTTTGATTTCGCGGCAGGCTGACTCAAAGGCGCCTTCGGCCTGACTGGCGCCACCGAATTGAAGGCAAATATTCGGCGAATCTTTTCCTTCGGCCCGGGAAACTCCGGCCGATGCGGCGGCTGCGATTCCAGCGGTCTGCAGCAGCGCTCGTCGAGACAGTTTATGAATCAAGGTCTATTCTACTCGTAGCGCGTTCATCGGGTCGACCGACGTCGCGCGCCGGGCTGGCACATAGCTCGCGAGTAGCGCGATAACAACCAGGCCCAATGCCACCAGTGTAAACGTCACGGGGTCGGCGGCGCGAACCGAGAACAGCAGGCTCGAAAGGAAGCGCGTCAGGAACGCCGCGCCCACTAATCCGACAGCGATGCCGATGAGAGCGGTGCGCAGACTTTGCGCCAGCACCAGGCGAATTAAATCGAAGCGGCTGGCGCCGAGCGCCATGCGGATGCCCATTTCATGCAATCGCTGCGCTACCGTGTACGCGACGATGCCGTAGATTCCAACCGCGGCCAATAAAAGCGCAGCGGCCGCGAAGACCGCGAGCAGCAGCATGGAGAGACGGCGGCGCGCTACGGAATCGGCCATGAGCTGCTGCATGGTTGCGACTTTGTAAACCGGCTGATCGGGATCGACGGCGAGCACCTGGCGTTGGATGGATGGCGCGAGCGCCAGCGCATCTCCCGCCGTCTTGATCACCAGCGCCATATCGGAATAGGGGCGTTGCGCGTGCGGGAAATAAACTTCAACGCGGGACTTCGCTTCCAACGTTCGATAATGCACGTGGTTCACCACGCCGACAATGCGCATCCAGGGAGCGGTAGACTGTTGGCCGCCCAATTTAAGGCGCTGGCCGATAGGATTTTCGTTGGGCCAATATGTTTGCGCCATGGACTCGTCAATGATCGCGACGGGTGCGGTTGTCTCGTTATCGCGGTCGTCGAAATAGCGGCCGCGAATTAAGCCGACTCCCATGGCCTCAAAAAAACCCGGAAGGACGTTGCGGCGATCCGCTTCGGGCGAAGCGTCGGGGCCGGAGACCACGCGGCTGTCCACTGTTGTTGTCCCGGAATTATTACCTGTAAGCGGTAGCGTAGAGATTGCGCCGGCGGACTGCACCCCCGGCACTTTGGTGACGCGGTCCAGCACGTTGCGATAGAAATTGCGGATCTGTTCCGGCTTCGCGTACCGTTGCTCCGGCAACGCCAGTCGCATAGTGAGAACGCCAGCGGGCCGGAAGCCTGGATCGACATCCATAAGGCGCGCGAAGCTCTTCAAAAGGAGACCAGCGCCGACCAGCAGGATCAACGAAAGTGCGATCTCCGCAACCACCAGAGCGCTGCGCAATCTTTGTGATCCCGCGCTGGCCGTTCCGCTGCGGCCGCCTTCCTTCAACGCATCATGCGTGACCGCGCGTGCGCTCTGCAGCGCGGGAACGATTCCGAACAGCACGCCAGTTCCAATGGACACGAGCAGAGTGAAGGCCAGAACCCAGAAATCCATTTGAGCGGCCGCGAGTCGCGGAAAACTTTGTTGCCCCACGGCGATCAAGGCTCGCAATCCCCACCACGCGAAAATAATCCCGGCGATACCGCCCAGAAACGCGAGCAGCGTGCTTTCGGTGAGCAACTGCCGGATCAGGCGTCCGCGGCTGGCGCCCAGCGCCGTCCGCACCGCGATCTCGCGTTCACGCGCCGATGCTCGCACCAGCAGCAGATTTGCGACGTTGGCGCAGGCGATCAACAGCACGATTCCAACTGCGCCCATCAGTATCCACAGCGGCGTCCGTATGTCCCCGACATACTCTTCAAGCAGCGGCGACGTGAGGACCTTGAAATTGAACCGGCGATATGGATATTGGCGCGCCTGATCGACGATCTTGTTGCCAACCGCGTCCACGTCGGAGCGAACTTGCTCCGGCGAGAGGCCAGGCTTGATGCGTGCGAGCATCTCAAAGCTGTGGTTGCCGCGGCTGGATAATTCGTCGTTCGTGAAAACTTCGGGAGCCCAGATGTCGACGCGCGGGGGGTATTGGAACCACGCCGGCATCACGCCATCCACAGTGTAGGCGTGGCCGTTGATCTCGATCTTGGATCCAACGATTCGAGGATCGGAGCCGAAGCGGCGCTGCCATAATCCATGGCCCAGCACCACCACGGCGTCCTTGCCGCGTTCGCCCTCTTCCGGCAGGAACACGCGGCCGATCTGAGCCTGAACGCCGAGCAATGGGAAGAATTCGGGGGACACGGTGGCAGCAGAGAGCCGTTCGGGCTGGCCCAGGCCGGTCAAATTGAAGTCGGCATCACCGATGGCCGCGACACGGCTGAAGCTCCGGTTCATCCTGCGAATATCTTCGAACTCCGGCGCCGAAATCCAATTGCGGTTGCCAGGAATGCCGATGCCTTCGAACTGGCCCCAAATTTTGACCAGTTGATCGGGATTGTTGTACGGCAGCGGCTTCAGCAGGACCGCATTGATAACGCTAAAAATGGCCGTGTTGGCCCCGATTCCAAGCGCCAGGGCGAGAACCGCGATGGCCGCGAATCCAGGATTTCGGGCGAGCATCCGAAGGGCGTAAAGAAGGTCTTTGCGAAGCGTTTCCATATGGGCCTCCTGTTCAATACCGGCCGCATGCGTCAGAGTTACACTTGGTTATCGCGCGCACCAGCCGCCATCGATCAAAATATCGGTACCGGTAATGAACGCAGCGTGGTCCGAACATAAGAACAGCGCGAGTTGACCTATATCTTCCACTTTGCCCCAGCGTCCGACGGGGATGGAAGCAATGAACTGCGCGTTCTTTTCCGGATCGTTCATGAGCGCGGTGTTCATCTCGGTAGCGAACGGGCCCGGACTTATGGCGACGACGCAAATGTTTTCCCCGGCAAGCTCGAGCGCCAGTGCGCGAGTGAATCCCAGCAAGCCGGCCTTCGTTGCCGAGTAGGCGGCGCGTCCAGGCAGCGACACGTGGCTCATGATGGACGCCATGTTGATGATGCGCCCGTAGCCTTGATCCTTCATGTGCGGGACAAAGCTGCGCGACAGCAGGAACGCGCTGGTGAGGTTGGTCGCGATGACGCCGTTCCATTCTTCGAGCGTAAAATCGACGACGTGCTTGCGGACGTTGATGCCCGCGTTGTTGATGAGGATGTTGACGGTCCCGAAGCGCCGGATCACGTCGTTCTCGAGCTGCTTGACTTGTTGCTCACTCGTCACGTCGGCGCGGTAGGTCTCGACATCGGCGCCACGCGCGCGTGCGAGATCCGCGACGGCTTCGAGATCCGGGGCGCTGCGCGCTACCAGCGCTAGCCGCGCGCCGGCCGCGCCCAAGGCGAGGGCCATCGATTTTCCGAGTCCTCGACTAGCGCCGGTGATCAGTGCCGTGCGGCCGTGCAGGTTAACGTCGGGCATTCGGACATTATACGGGATTCTAGCGGCAATATTTATGTTCGATCGCGGCGACTTTCGCGAGCCGGCGGCGATGGCGATCCTCGTTCGTGTACTTCGCCGCGAGGAACGTTCGGACCAGGTCCTTGGCAAGCTCGACGCCTATGATCCGCGATCCCATCACGAGAACGTTCGAATTGTCGTGCTCCACCCCCTGATGCGCCGAATATGTGTCGTGACAGAGACCGGCCCGGATTCCAGGTATCTTGTTGGCGGCCACCGAAACGCCGACTCCGCTGCCGCAGATCAAAATGCCGCGCTCGGCACGGCCGTCCAGGATGGCGGCCGAAACAGCCTCGGCAAAATCGGGGTAATCGTCGGTGGTGTTCGCCTCGAAGGCGCCGACATCGATTGTTTCATGTCCAAGTTCCGCGGCAACGGGGATCATTTCATTCTTGAGGTCGAAGCCCGCGTGGTCCGATCCGAAAGCGATTCGCATTTCACGCTATTGTACTGCGAGGTAGAACAGACGATCGCCTTGCGTCGTCTGTTTTCCTCACCCGCCCGAAAAAGACAGACCACAAACTGCGATGGTCTTCTCAGTTGTAGGGCTCCACAGCAAAAAGAACAGCCGGCCGTTCTCCCATAAGAGACGGCCGGCTGGATTGCAAACTGCTTCGATATTACTGACGGGCGCGACGCCGGCCGACGAGAGCGAGAGCGATCAGGCCGCCACCAATCATCAACACCGATGCCGGCTCGGGAACGCCGCTCAGCGATGTGGTCGTGGATGGGATCAGAATGGGGCCTTGCCCTTGATCCAGGGTCAGGGTCTGGATCTTGGTGTCCTGATATGAGAACGTGCCCTCGGTGGGGGTGCCATAGATGGAGTCGTAGGTGAACGCCGAGATCACCGTGGGGCCGTTGGTGGTCGCACCAGTGTAGTAGAAAGTGATGTTCTCCACGCCCGGATCGTCGAAGAGAAGCTGTCCGCTGGGCGTGATGCCGGTGAGTTGGATCGCGCTTCCCCAGCCCGTGGGCTCGGTGGGTCCGTCAACGGTGGTGGTGATCAGACCAGCGATGTCATAAAGGGTGAAGAACGTGCCGAAGGGGCAAGGCGTGCCGCCGAGGCACGTTTCGTTCGTAGTCGCCGAAGGATCGAGCGACTCATTCGCATTTACGGCGATGTTGTAAGACCAGGTATAGACACCGGGAGAAACCTCTGTGGGGCTCCCCCCGTTCAGCGCTGGTGTGATGCTTGCCATGGCCAGCCCGGAGCAAGCAAGGGCGGCGAAAACGAAAATGGGGAGTCTCATCGTTGGATCCTTTCAAGAGTCCTTTGAATGTTAAGTCGCTTGGGTTTCGTCCGCGAGAAACCCATGACCTAGTTTCTTTGTTTTGGACGGATTTGAACAGGGGTTTTGAGGGGCTTTTTGTACTGGTACGGTCCAGGCGATGCGCTGGTGATACGGCGTGAACTCCCGGTACTACCGCTACTACTAACTCGGGGATTGTGAGCTATTAATTTAACTATTAATTCGACTGGTAGTTCAACCCGGCGATCAATTATGCCATTTGCGCTTGTCGCGCTCCATTAAATCGTCGGCGTCTTTCGGACCCATCGTACCGGCCTTATAATTCGGGAAGTTACGCGGAGGCAGCGCGCTCCAGACATCGAGGACCGGCTGCACCACGCTCCAACCCGCTTCCACCATGTCGGCGCGCTGGAACAGCGTCGCGTCGCCAATCATGCAGTCGTAGAGCAGACGCTCGTAGCCGGTGCTTGGCTCGGTGCCGAAGTAATCGGAGTACCGGAAGTCCATGTCGACCACTCCGACGTGCACGACGGGGCCGGGTTGCTTGGCGCCAAAACGCAGTGAAATTCCTTCGTCGGGCTGGATGTGGAGGACCAGCAGATTCGGATTGAGGTGTTCCACGGGCGTATCGCGGAATAGGATGAAGGGCGCGCGGCGGAACTGGATGGCGATCTCGGAGGTCCGTTTGCCGAGCCGTTTTCCGGTCCGAATGTAAAAGGGAACGTCGGCCCAACGCCAGTTGTCGATGGTCAGCTTGAGAGCCACAAAGGTCTCGATGTGTGAGTCCGGCGCAACTTTGGGTTCGCTGCGATACGCGGGCACGGATTTTCCATCGATAGTGCCCTCGCCGTACTGGCCGCGGACGGCGCGCGTCAGGACGTCTTCCGGCGCCATGGGCGTAATAGCATTCAGAATCTTGGCCTGCTCGTCGCGCACCGCGTCCGCCTGGAAGGAGATGGGTGGTTCCATGGCAGTCAAAGTCACGAGTTGCAGTATATGATTGGGAACCATGTCGCGGAGCGCACCGGCATTATCGTAGTAATCGCCGCGCTGCTCAACGCCCAGCGTCTCCGCAACGGTAATCTGCACATGATCGATGTAGCGGCGGTTCCAGATCGGCTCGAAGATCCCGTTCGAGAAACGAAAGACCAAAATGTTCTGGACGGTTTCTTTGCCGAGATAATGATCGATGCGGTAGATTTGCTTCTCGGTAAGAACGTTCCGGATTTCTTGATTCAGCGCCCGCGCCGATTCCAGATCCCGCCCGAATGGCTTTTCTATTACCACGCGGCGCCAGTGGCCGCTGGCTTCTTCGGCGAGACCGCACTTCCCGAGGTGATCCACGACCTCGCCAAACAGCCCTGGACGGGTCGCCAGATAGTACAGGAAATTGCCGCGGGTGTTGTGACGCGCATCCACCTCCACCAGCAGCGATTTGAGATGCTCGTATGCGGCAGTGTCCCGCAGATCGCCTGAAACGTAATAGACACGCTCCAGCAGCCACTCGCAAAACTTGCATTGCGGCGGTGCGCCAGCGAATTCAACAAGGTCCTTGCGCACGAGTTCGCGAAACTGGTCGTCGCTCAGCGGCTCGATGGCAAATCCGATCAAGGCGAAATCGGCCGACACTGCATCGTTCTTGGCGAGGTTGTACAAGGTGGGGAGAAGCTTGCGTTTGGTGAGGTCGCCCGAGGCCCCGAAGATGACCATGACACACGGATCGCCCGGTCGAGCCTGCACTGGTGTCGCGTTGGTTTCGGGCATTCGTTAGCCTCCTGTCGCCTGCTCGACGTGACCGCCGAACTTGTACCGCATTGCCGATAACATCTTATCCGCGAAGGTATGCTCCAGGCGGGAACGGAAGCGCGCATAAAGCGCCGCCGCCAGCACCGGGCTGGGCACGGCTTCTTCGATTCCGGCTTCGATGGTCCAGCGTCCTTCGCCTGAGTCCTGAACGTATCCGGTGAAATTGTTTAGATTGGCATCTTCCGCCAGCGCCATGGACGCGAGGTCGAGGAGCCAGGAACCGATGACGCTTCCGCGCCGCCACACTTCGGCGACCTCGCCGACATTTAAT
>JBEKUT010000162.1:0-23907 GCA_049514735.1 Bryobacteraceae bacterium | reverse complement strand
ATCTGGGGCCCGTACACCTACGACGAAGCCGACTACTTGTACGCCGTCTCGCTCGGCCCCCAAGCCAACTGGCTCGACTCGCCAACTCTGCCCCTGCCCGAGTTCCTGAAGATCGGCCTTGGGCGCGGCCGCGACAAGAGCCAGCGGTCGGATCTGTCGGAGTTGATCCGCAACACCAACGACGTCGTCTTTTATCGCCATTGGCACGGCCCCCTCTACATCGATTGGCTAACCTTACTCAAGCCGTTCGCCTGGGACGAACAATCGATGCGCGCACTGAACTACGCGCTCGCCATCGCAACCGCGCTGCTCATGTACTTCGGCGCATTGTGGCTCCTGCCCAAACCGGCGGACCAGCTCGCCGCCACGCTGGCTGCCATGGTCTATCTCTGGAGCTTCCCGGTCATCAACAGCCCCGAATTAGCGCCCCACGAATTGTTCGTTTTGTGCGTTGTCGCCGCGCTCCTATTACTCGCCTCGCAACGTCATTGGTACGCCGCCATCGTCGCGACCGCACTTGCCGCCTGCACTCTAGAAGTCGCCTTCGCCCTGGTCGCAACGCTCCTCATCTGCGGCCATCTCATCCGCGAACAACTCCAGCCGAGCCTCTCGTTCGCCGTCAAATCCGCCGCCGCGTTTCTAATCTCGATCCTGATCGTCTGGCCCGCCGCAATCTTCAAACTCTCGTTTATCAAAGCCTACCTGTTCATGGCCTACCTGGCGATGTTTCGTAAAAACGCTTGGGGCAGCGACGTCACGGTCTGGCAGACCTGGCTGCTCCGATTCCAGACTTCGCCAATTCCCTGGATCATGCTGGCGTTCTCAATCTTGCTGATCGCGATGCGGCGCGTGCCGTGGTCGCCCATCCTGATGCCGTTCGCGATCTACGGCGTATCGATGTTCCTCGCCATCTTACGAGTGAACACACAAACCCCGCGCTACATCCTCCCGCTCTGGCCCGCGATCGTCTTATTCGCCGCGTTCACCACAGCAATCTGGCTCGTAAACTTCCCGCCCGCCGTTCGCTACACCGGCGTCGGGTTAATCGCCGCCGCGATGTTCGTCACCAGCTACAACGTCCTGCAGGAGCGCCACCCAATTCACAATCCCCACGCCTACGCGCTGCTCGACATGATCCGCCAAAAGCACCTCACGGACAAACGCCTGCTCGTCCCCGCCAGCGATCTTCCCATGATCCACTACTACTTCCCGCGAACCCATCTGAAGCCCTACCACGACGCCTCCGAAATCCCCGCCGACCTCTCCGCCTTCGACAGCGTCATCTACGCCCGCTGACGATTACAAGACTTTACTGTCGAATTTCGATTTGCCTCGTTCCTATAGGTAGGAGGATCGAAAATCCAAATGAAAAACAAATTGACTCAACTTGCAGGGTTGGCATTATTGACCGGTGGCGTGATCTTCGCGCAGAGCGCGGCAACCACGCCGAGGCAGCCGGCCCAGCGCATGGCGGCGTATCTGAATCTGACACCCGATCAGCAGGCCCAAGCCAAAGCGATTCGGGCCCAGGCCCGCGAAGCTGCCGCGCCTATCCGTGAGCAACTGAAGCAGAGCCGTCAAGCGCTGCAAGCGGCAATCAAGTCCGGCAACGACGCCCAGATCGACCAGATCACGCAGGCGCAAGCCCCGTTGATGGCGCAGGCCGCGGCCATCCGGGCCCATGCTTTCGAGAAGTTCTATGCAACGTTGACGCCGGATCAAAAGGCGAAGGCGGACAGTATGCACCAGTTCTTCAAGTCGCATCGCCGGCCAGCCCAATCCAACAGCTAACAGTAGGGCAGACCATCGCCTTGCGTGGTCTGCCTCTTCTTTAGAAACTACGGCGCAAGCCGTTCTAACCGCCACCGCTCCCCGTCGCGAACATAAAGCAGACGGTCATGCAAACGGTTGGGACGCCCTTGCCAAAACTCAATACTCGCAGGCCGCACCCGATACCCACCCCAAAACGGAGGCGTCGGAACTTCCCTTCCCTGATACTCGTGTTCCAGCTCGACAACCCGCCTCTCCAACGCTTCGCGATTCAGAATCACTGAACTCTGCCGCGAAGCCCAAGCCCCCAATTGACTCCCCAACGGCCGAGTCCGAAAATACGCCTCAGACTCCTCGCGTGAAGTTCGCTCAACATCCCCGCGAATCCGCACCTGCCTCTCCAACTCCGGCCAAAAAAACAGCAGCGTAGCATGCGGATTCTCGAACAACTCACGTCCCTTGGCGCTCTCATAATTCGTATAGAAAATGAACTCGCCATCTTCAACGCCCTTCAGCAGCACCGTGCGGGCATCGGGAAAACCGCGCGCATCCGCCGTGGCTAGCGTCATGGCATTCGGTTCCTTCCGGCCCGTAGCACGCGCATCGGAAAACCAGCGCTCGAACTGAACGATCGGATCGGCTCTAACCTCACTCTCCCGCAAATCCCCCGGCTCCAACTTCGCAGCGCGCCGCTTCGGAACAACGATGTATCCCTTCGCCGCATCCCCGAGAACCTCGCAACACTCGCGTCCCCAATACCACCAATACGCCGCCACATAAGCGCACGTCACCGCATCGATGCGATCCTCAGCCGCCTTCAAATCCCGCCCATTCGACGCCACCGCCGGCAGATCTTCCAACAACAGCGGCGGCGTCAGAAACCGCGCTTTCTCCAAAATGAGCTGCCGCAACCGCCCCAGTTCAGCCGCACGCGCAGCTAGAACGCCGCGCTTGTATTTCACGATCCGATCCAGCCCAAACAACTGCACCACCGCCGCATGCGGATGCACTTCAATCTGAAACCGCCCACGCGAGCGCGGCGTCGACGTATCGCCGTGCTGAAAGCCAAGCTTCAACAGAGCGTCGCTCAACCCGGTCGTACGCTTCCAAAACCTTCGAGCCTGGCTCGCCGGATACGCGCCCGCATGATACTTCCCATACATCGAATGCGCCAGCTTATCCGCATCGCGCATACCCGTCAGATTCCGAATCACAATCGGTGCGTCGATCCCAACCACGGCATCCGCGCCCGCTTCCCGCTCCACCCAAGCGACAATCTCATCTTCTAAACGATCCAGCCTAACCAAGCGCAGCGAACTTCCATTCCAATCGAGCGCCGCAACACCGCTCGGCTTTCCCTCCCACCCAAAATCGATTCCGATAAAGCGCATGGCGTCCCGCATCCAACGTAACGCGTTAACCTGAGAGCGATGCCTCTCGACGGCCTCCGCGTCATCTCATTCGAAAGCCGCCGCGCCACCGAAATGGGCGAGTTGATCCGCCGCAACGGAGGCTCTCCCTTCGTCGCCCCCGCCGTTCGAGAAGTGCCTCTTGAGAACAACACCGAGGCCTTCGATTTCGCGGAGCGCCTCTTCGCCGGCGATTTCGACATGATGATTCTCCTCACCGGTGTCGGCACGCGGGCGCTGAACCGCGTTCTGGATTCGAAGTACGGTTCCGGCCGTTTCGCCGAAGCTCTGCGAAGCCTAACGACAGTCGCGCGTGGTCCCAAACCGGTCGCCGCATTACGCGAGATGAACGTGCCGATCACCCTCACCGCGCCCGAACCAAACACCTGGCACGAGGTTCTCCACGTCACCGCCGGTCGTCCCGAAAAGCGAATCGCCGTTCAAGAATACGGCAAACGCAACGTCGAACTTCTAGACGCCCTGAAAACCCGTGGCGCAGATGTCACGCCCGTCCGAGTCTACGAGTGGGACCTTCCGCACGACACCATCCCGCTCCGCGAAGCGGCCAAACGTCTGGCGGCCGCCAATGTCGATGTCATCATGTTCACCACTTCCATTCAGATCGCTCACCTGATGCAAGTGGCTGCCGAGGAAGGCATCGCCGATGCCGTCCGCGCCGGATTCAAAGACGTCGTCGTCGCATCCATCGGACCCACCACAACAGAAGCGCTGCAGGAGTACGGCGTCGAGCCCGACATCGTCCCCACGCATCCAAAGATGGGATTCTTCGTCAAAGAAACAGCGGATCAGGCCCAAGCCATCCTAAAACGAAAGCGCGGATAAATGCCCAAAGACGGCCAATGGCAGCAATATGGAAAATATCTGGGACTGGCCTTCGTTCTTCCCTCCTGCACACTCGTCGGCTATCTCATCGGAAAAGGCTTGGATAAACTTTTCAACACGCATTTTCTAACTTTCATCTTCCTGTTGCTGGGAATCGCGGCCGGCTTCATCGATCTGATCCGCGAAACAAAGCCGGAGAAATGACCCCGGCCGGCACCTACGAAAGAAGCGTCCGCCGCATCGCCTATCTCATCCTCGCCCTCGGCCCCATCGGAGCCATCGCTGCGGGATTCCTCAAAGGCCTTTCCTTCGGCATCGGATTCCTGCTTGGCGCGATATTATCGGCACTCAGTTTCTGGCGCTGGAAAAAAGTAGTAGACGCGTTGGGAGCCGCTCCCTCCAAGCGTTCCACACGTTATTGGATTGTCCGTTTCGCGGCGTTGGCAGCGGCCGGCTATGTTATAGTTAGGTACTTGGAAGTCCCGGCGGCGGCCCTCTTTTGCGGCCTGCTTGTATCATCCGTTGCCGTCGTTATCTCAATCATTTACGAACTGATTTATGGAACATGAATTGTGGCTTACCGCGCTCCTCAACCGCATCCTGGCGGGACCCGCGAATGCCGTGCTGGACGCCGTAAAGTGGCAGCACAACCCGGCCCATCCCTGGAGCAATTGGCTGTCGATGGAGCTTCTGGTAGTGGCCATCATCGTCGTCCTCTTTGCGATCCTGCGCTCGCGTCTGTCGGTGGATAAGCCGGGCTCCCTGCAGCATGTCTTCGAGCTGGTCTACGAGTTCGTCAAAGGCCAAACGGATGAGTCTATCGAGCATGGCAATAAGTACATTCCATACTTCGGCGCGCTATTCATTTTTATTCTGTTCATGAACCTGATCGGGATCGTTCCGGGTTTCGAATCGCCCACCATGACGCCCGCCGTGCCCGCCGGTCTGGCTGTCTGCACGTTCCTTCTTTATAACTATTGGGGCGCCCGCGAACACGGCATCGGCAAGTATCTCGCGCATTTTGCGGGACCGATGCCCTGGCTCGCTCCCATCCTGATCCCGATTGAATTAATAAGTCACCTGGCGCGGCCGCTCTCACTCACCATTCGTCTTTATGCCAACATGTTCGCCGGTGAGATGGTGACAGTGACATTCCTGTCACTCACTTACTTGTTGATACCCGCGGTCTTCATGGGGCTGCATGTCTTTGTAGCTCTCTTACAAGCTTATATCTTTATGCTGCTGACAATGATTTACGTCGGATCGGCAGTGGCGCACGAACATTAATACGGCATTATCCGTTCCGAGTGTGAGCCCGCCGTCCCCCAGGGCAGGTTGGGAACCACCTCCTCGCGAACAATCCATAAAGGAGTGACTCGAATGACACGTAAAGTAATCTTCCTGGCTATCGCATGTATGCTGCTGGCCAGCCCGATCTTCGCACAGACACCCGGCGGCGGATCGCCGGACTATCACTTGGCCGCGGCCTTCATCGCCATGGGCGTTGCGTCCGGCCTCTGCGGCCTCGGTCAAGGAAAAGCCGTCGCCTCCGCCACCGAAGCCATGGCGCGTAACCCCGGCGCGCAAGCCGCCATACGAGGCGCTCTTATTCTCGGTCTGGTGCTGATCGAATCGCTGGCCCTTTACACGCTCGTAATTTCGTACATCGCAAAGTAGCCACTGCAAACAGGGCAGGCCGGAATCACAGCCTGCCCTTCTTCCCTCCATGAAACTTCAAGGCATCTACCCTCCCATTGCGACCCCCTTCGATCACCACGGCGACCTCTGGAAAGTCAAAGTCCAGCACAACGTCGACAAATGGAATCGCACCGGACTCGCCGGTTATGTCGTGTGCGGATCGACGGGTGAGAGCGTCATGCTCACCGAGCGGGAAAAAATCCAGCTCTGGGAATGGGTCGCCGAATACGCCGCGCCTGAAAAGTTGTTAATTGCCGGGACCGGAATGGAGAGCGTTCGCGAAACTGTGTCACTCACGAATCGCGCCGCTGACATCGGCTACAAAGCCGTGATGGTGCGCACGCCACACTACTATAAGAATCTGATCAACAACTCGGCCGCACAGATGCTTTACTTCCGCGCCGTTGCCGATCAGTCGAAAATTCCGCTGATCATTTATAACTGGCCGCAAGCCACCGGAATCGACATCGCGCCTGAGGCCGTAGCTGAGTTATCGCACCATCCCAACATCATCGCGGTGAAAGAAAGTTCCGGCAATCTCGAAAAAGTGATGCAAATGATCCGCGACGTGAAGCCTGGCTTCAACGTTCTGGTCGGATCGGCCCCCACGCTCGCGCCCTCGTTCGCCGTCGGCGCAACCGGAGCGATTCTGGCATTCGCAAACGCCGCCCCTTATGCGGCCATCTGCATATGGGAAGCGCATCGGACGCGCGAACTGGAAGCCGCCATGGACTGGCAGAACCGCATCTCGCGGGCCTCGCAGTTAGTGACCACGAAGTACGGAATCCCCGGCCTGAAACACGCCATGGATCTGATGGGCTACTACGGTGGTCCGCCCCGTCTGCCTTTGACCCCCGTCTGCCCGCCCGCAAAACTCGAAATCGAGCAGGCCTTCGCGGACCTCCGCGGCTGAAGTCCGACTTATTAAACTGGAAGGCGTGAGTTGGATCCGCCACGCCGCCCCACAGCGCCGTGTGATTATATTAGTAGCGCCGTATCGTATTACGATTGTCCGCAGGGCGCTATAGTCTCGCTGAAATGCTGGACCTCTTTCAGATCGCAAATGACAATTCGCCGTCGCTTGAGAATCGCTTCTCAGTTCTAACGTCAAGCGCCTCGCCCGAAGGGCGAATCTCGATGGAGAGGTTCGCAGAACTCGTTCGCCGCGAAGGACGGGTCACAATAAATATGCGGCCCATGGCGCTCATCAGCTTTCTTTCTCTCGGCTCTCACCAAAACACCTATGAATGGGCGCAGAGCAGAGCGGAGGAGTCGGGGAGGCCTGCAGAAGAGATTGTTCGAGAACGGCTAGGCGGATTTTACGAGCGCCGCACGACGTTCGATCGGTCATTCCTGAATGGAGAAGAATTGCGATATGGAGCCCTGAACGCCGGTGGTGCCGGCACTACCGTGTATGGTGATTATTGCACCGTTTTGCGTGGTGAACTTTTTGAAGGCGCTCAGATTGTCGCGTACCTGAAGTCCGATAGCCTAAAGACCTATATGAAGCCAGACGGTACCATAAACGAGGATCTACTTCACGAGGAGTCCGCATCCCATTCACATCGAGACCTGTTTGCTGTTCTCAAACATGCACTGGAGCTTCCCTCAGGACATGAAGAACGCTGGCCAACGCTGTTGTGCTCGGACTTCGACTTTATCGAAGCGATCTTCTCCGCAAAACTGCTGCCGTCCGGTATTGAGGCCGTTCGACTCAAAATGAGCCAATACAAAGAACTGTTTGAGTTTGGTTTCGAGAACTTCCGTGTGAAACTAACCGATGAACGCCGAACCCTGGTTGAAGCATTCGTCCTAATCAAGAAGATCCTGCGAAAAAAGGGAATTCCGCTGGAGGTCACAACAGGTGCTTGAGTTGATTGCCGCTGCCCCTGAAGACGGTTGGGCATTCGTGAGAAAAGGAGAGCAAGTATTTCTCATTAAGCCCCCCTATCGCGCCTCAAACATTATCCTTGTTTCCGAGGATATTGTCGCTAAGGCTGTCGGCTCGCAGGGCTTCCAGTGGGTTCGTCAGTCCTTCGACGAAAACTGGGAACCCGTAATCGCTTTCCTCCGAGCCGGGCTCAAGCAGGCCCATGACTCCGTTTTCGGCGGGGTTTCCTATGCTGACCTTCAATATGAACTGTTGCGCGACGCTCCCCTAGAAATCCTGGGAGAATACCTTGGACGCACCGAGACTGAGTTACTGCCGAACGGTGAATGGAGCGCCGCGATTGCTCTTCTGACCGTCCTTCTGAGACTCGAATTGACTCGCAACAACCCTGATCTGTTGCAGCGTACGCTCAGCCTTTTGGGACAAGCGTCCGCCGAAGTGTCCAGGGTTAAAGCAGAGCGTTCCACGCTCACTGCCGAAGGTATCGTGGGAAGATTTCCAGCGGTGGCTAAACGATACTCAGTCGGCCCGGTGGTTGACTATATGCAAAGGGTTGCACAAGCTCACCAGGTCCTTGCTGTGGGAGCGTAGAGCCGGATGACAACTATCACCTTCTACTCTTATAAAGGCGGTGTCGGGCGGAGCTTAGTTGTCGCCAACGTAGCGAAATACCTTCAGAGATTCGGACAGAAGGTATTCACATTGGATTTCGACTTGGAAGCTCCAGGGCTGCATTACAAATTCGCCTTGGGGCCGGAAGATAAATTGGATGCCATCGACCAGGGCGTAGTTGACTTAATATATACGTTTTGCACAACCGGCAAGATGCCGGATTCTCTCTCCCGATTTGCCATTCAGCTAGGCGAACCCAATTCAACCGCTGGCCGGATCTGGCTAATGCCTGCAGGCAAGGTTCCAACGGCTGAGTATTGGCGTCGATTGGCACGTATCAGTTGGCATGAAATGTTTTACTCGGAATCTGCGCCAGGCATACCGCTGTTCTTGGAATTAAAGCACCGAATCGAAGACGAGTTTAACCCGGACTTCCTATTGATCGATTCTCGAACGGGCATAACAGAGGTCGGTGGCGTCGCGACAACAGTGCTGCCTGACAAGGTTGTCTGCTTGGCAATGAAGAATCGGGAGAATTTGGAAGGTGCGAGGGAAGTCCTGCGCAGCATAAAACGTGCGCCGCGTTTGCCCACTCAGACGGCAATTCAAATTTTGCCAGTGCTGACAAGGATTCCCGAACTGGGGCCCGAAGCTGAGGAGACAATCTTAAAGCAAGTCAAAGAGTTCTTGAATGAAGAGGCTTCCGACCTGTCGTCAACGCTAAACGTGGATGTAGTCTTTATCTTGCACTCTGAAAGTGACCTGGAAGTAACGGAGGCCATCCGAGTGGGCGGCAAGATGTCAGCGGATCAGTCGCCACTGCTTCGTGACTACCTCCGGCTTTTCACGAGGCTCATATCGAGAGAGGTAGTAGACCCTTACCTCGCACCGTTAATCCAGGAGGCACTTGTTAAGGGGTTCGAAGACCCTACGGGTGCGGAGCGCGATCTGAGAGCGATTGCTGACTACAGCGGTCACGCGCAAGCCTATCGCGCTCTGTTGAAGTTCTATCGTATGCGTCGGGCAGGCACAAAGGCCTTGAAGGTCGCGGAACAGCTGTGGGACCTATCTGGGCACTCTAATGATCCACTCGTGTGGGAAATCGTCCAACGGTACTTTCCACCGGCATCGAAGGGCCATCGCGAAGACTGGCAGCAAGGACAAAAGGATCCACCATTCAATCAGGACTTCGTTGAGGCGATTTGGATGGCAGCAGGCAGCAACGACGAGCAAGTGGGATTAGAGCTTGCGAGGTCCTTTGAAAATTCAAAGGGACAACACAGAGCTGCCGCGATCCTACGCAAGTTGCTCCCGAACGCGAGCAGTGGCGAAATAGCCGTAAAGATCATCACGCTCTTGCTCGAATTGCCTGATCTTCCGTCGGCACAAGCTGCTTTCGAATCGTTAAAGGAACAGCTCAAATCTACCCCGGCCTTCCAAACAATCTGGGGTCAAGTTGTGCTGGCCTCCAAAGACAAGACCAAGATCCAGAAGTTGCTTGAGAATCCTGATTTCGATTCACGCGCGTTGGCTACGGACGACTTTGCGGTTCTAGCCGAACTGTCCACGCGGATCGATCAGTGAAGCCGTCGAACTGGGCAAACTCTTCTACCGATACGGATTCAAGGAGGAGTTCAACGACAGCATAAAGCGTGCTTGGCAAAAGGAGCCCCATCGGATTGACCAGCTCCTTGAGCGCGTTGTGGGCCGATGAACTCAACCTTTCTGTCACAACCGTAACCTTAAGTCTTACGACCGAAGTCGTCAACTAAAGCACGTCAGGAGCGCGGCCAAACGCCAGCACCTCAGGAGGGACAGGCATGGTTGTTGCCTGAGACAGCAACTGCGACAGCAGCGCCCAGGGACTCCACGATTCCGGTCGCCTAGTAATCGAGCCGGGCACGGGTCGAAGCCCAGTACCCTGCGGCAAGATGACGTTCCTTCAGCTAGAGCTTTCCCCGCGAACCTAGTGTATAATAAAAGCTGTCGAGCGACCACAGTGGGCGAAAGCCCACTTTTTTATTGCTGCTAATTGCTGCCACGGATGTCCAAGGAAGCAATCGTCAAGAAAATAACGGAAATCGCGGAACGCGTTGCCGAACCCGAGGGGATCGAGATCGTGGAGGTCCAACTTCTGGGCGGAGGCAAAGCGCGGCTTCTCCGTATCTTCATCGACAAGATCGAGGGGGTCTCGCACAAAGAATGCGAGTTCATTTCGCAGCAGGTCGGAACAATTCTCGACGTGGAAGACGTCATACCAGGTGACAGTTACACGCTGGAGGTCAGTTCACCGGGAGTCGAGCGTAAACTCACGAAACCACAGGACTTCACCCGCTTCACCGGGCAGAAAGTCAAGTTCGTGCTGCGGGAGCCAGTCGAGAACCAAAGCCGCTGGGAAGGCACCTTGGCTGGATTTTCCGACGGCTTGATCGCGCTCGAGCCGGCCGCGGGAAAGGTCATTCATTTCCCTCTCGACAAGGTTGAAAAAGCCAACCTCAAGTTCGAGTGGTAATAGAACCCGGGAAAAAGTTGAAAGAGGGAACAGTGGGAAGCATTTATCAGTCCATCGAGATCTTAAGCAAGGAAAAGGGTATCGATCCCCAAATCGTGATCGACGCGGTGAAGGACGCCATGCTGGTGGCGGCGCGCAAGCACTTCCGTACTACGGAAGACCTGATCGCGGATTTCAACAACACCACCGGCGCCCTTGAAATTTTCGGCGTGCGCCAGGTTGTGGAAGAAGTCCAGGATCCGGGCAAAGAGATCACGTTGAAAGAGGCCCATCGTACCGACCCGCTTGCCGAGCTCGGTTCCGTGGTCCGTTTTCCCAAACCCACCGATTCATTGGGCCGCATTTCCGCGCAAACCGCCAAGCAGGTGATTCTGCAGAAGGTGCGGGAAGCGGAGCGCGAAACCGTCTACTCGGAGTTTTCGAGCCGTGTCGGCGAACTGGTGAACTGCACCGTGAAGCGGATCGAAGGACAGGATGTGGTGGCGGATCTCGGCAAAACCGAGGCGCGCCTTCCCAAGAAGGAACAAAGCAAGCTCGAGAACTTCAGTGTCGGCGACCGCGTTCGCTGCGTCATAAAGAGCGTAGAAAAAGCGGGCAAGAACGCCGGTGTCATCGTGTCGCGCGCCGCGCCGGAGCTTGTCATGCGCTTGTTCGAGCAGGAAGTTCCCGAGATTTACGACAACACCGTAGTAATCCGTGGATGCGCCCGCGAAGCCGGCGAGCGGACCAAGATCGCAGTCTTGAGCCGCGACCGCGATGTCGATTGCGTAGGCGCCTGTGTCGGAATGAAGGGCATGCGAGTACAATCGATTATTAGAGAACTGCGCGGCGAAAAGATCGACATTATCGAGTTTTCCGACGATCCCGTGGTCTTCGCCACGCATGCCCTGAGCCCTGCCAAAATTTCCCGTGTATCCATCGTCGATTCCGCCGGCCGGCACATGGAAGTGATTGTCGACGATACGCAGCTCTCGCTCGCCATCGGCAAGAAGGGTCAGAACGTACGTCTCGCGGCGAAGCTGCTCGGCTGGAAAATCGACATCAAGAGTGAAGAAGAGAAACGCCAGGAAGTGGAATCCGCCATGTCGGCGCTGGTTCCAACCGGCGCGCCGATTTCCGTGCTGATGGATCACGATCTTTCCGAAGCAATCGTGGAGAAGTTGGCATCCGGCGGCGTCGGTACCATTGAGAAACTGGGATCTATGACGCCGGAAGAGCTTGAAGAGCTTCCCGGTGTCGGACCGCAAATGGTCGAAAAGATTTTTGCGGCTGTCAATAGCTATTACGGTCAATTTGAGGAGCCTCAGGCGGCCGCGCCTGTGGACGAAGAAGCGGAGGCACGCGTCGTGCCTGCCGACGAAGAGATCGCCGCGGAAGAAGCCGCCGCGGCCGAACAAGGCCATGATAAAAAAGAAGTTAAAGAAGAAGTTATGGATGCCGCCTTCGCGCATCTTTCCGTGGCTCCATCGCAGCTTGGTACTTCTCCGCACCCGGATTCTTCAGTCGGAGAGGGTGAATTTGATACGATAAAGGACTCAGAGAGCGCTGGTTAAGTCGTGCTCTGCGAGGTTGATGCAGTCAGATCCTATGAAGAAAATCCGCATAAACGAGCTGGCCCGGCAACTCGAAGTTCCATCTCACGAGATCCTCGAAATGTTGCCTGAACTCGGCGTATCTGAGAAGAAAACGCACTCCAGCTCTATTGACGACGATGTGGCGGACAAGATCCGGCGACATTACTCTGGTAACGGAGTGGCGATCGCGGAACGCGGCGCCGGTCACGAGGAGAGGACTGTCCACGAGTACAACCACAGACCCGTGACGTCATATGCGGAGCGCGAGTTCGAAGTTGACTCGGAGCACGAAGAGCATGAACCTGAGCCACAGGCTCACGAAACAGCTCCCGTGGTAGAGACGGCGCCCACTCCTCCGGTTGCGCCGCCGATTATCGCGGCCCCGGAAGCGCTTGCTCCACCTCACCCAACCCCACCACCCCCAGCGCCAGTAGTTATCGAGCCGCCAGCCCCAGAAACAGCCGCGCAGACGCCGTCAGCCGAAGAAGCCGTCCGTTCGAAACCCGCGCCGTTGCGGCCGCCGCTGGCAGGTGGCGGACCCCCCGTTACTCCCCCTTTAAGGACTCCTATTCAGGCGAGACCCGTACCAACCGCGCCCTCGGCTGTTCGCCCTGGGCAAATTTTATCCGGACCCCGGCAGCCCTTGCCGCCCATGCCGCCGGCTCCCGCATCACCCACTCCGGGAACTCCCGTGGCCGCCGCCCCGACGGTGATGCCTGGAACGCCCCGTCCGCCAGTTATTCCGCGGCCAATGGGGCCGAAAGCCCCGCCGGCTCCGCAGCAACCGCGCATGCCGTCGGAAAGGCAGCATTCGTTTGAACGATCTTCTCCCGATAGGCCGCCATCGGAAGCGGTCAGCCAGGCCCCCTCGCCCAACGTGCCGTTGCGCCAACAGGTGCGGCCAGGCCTTGCCGGTCAACCCGCCGCGCGGCCTGTGGTTCCCCCGCGTCCGGACATGGTGGCGCGTCTGCAACAGCAGTCGCAGCCTCGTCCGATGCCCGCCGCGCCAGCGCCGCGTCCAGGAATGCCGTCGCGGCCATCGTCGCCAACACCCGGGCAACCGATTTATCGTGGACCGATCCGTCCTGGACAGCAAGGTCCCATGCGTGGACCTGGAATGCCTGGACAAGCGCCCGCCGGCGGACCCAGCGCCCGTGGACGCGCGCGTCCAATGCATCCCACGACGCCCGGCCGCGTCGAGCCCGCCACCATTCCAACGCCGGAGCAGCAGCGCCGCCATGCCGCGAAACCTGTCGCGCGCGATCGCCGCCGCGAGGAAGAAGAGGGTAAACTGCGGCTGCCCTCGCGCCGCAATGAACCCGCCGCGCCGCCGCCCATCGATCGCGAGATCACCATCGCCGAAGGCGTCACCGTCAAAGAACTCTCGGAGAAATTGAACGTCAAGGCTAATCTCGTTATCAAGAAGCTTTTCGACCGCAAGATCTACGCCACCATCAATCAGACCCTCGACGTCAAGACCGCCGAGGACATTTCGCGCGAGTTCGGCGCGTCGACCAATAAGGTCAGCTACGAACAGGAAGCCACGCAGGAAATCGAACTGGTCGAAGTGGAGCAGGATCGCGTCAAGCGTCCGCCCGTGGTCACCATCATGGGCCATGTCGATCACGGCAAGACATCGCTGCTCGACGCCATCCGTCTCACCAACGTGGCGGAACGCGAAGCAGGCGGAATCACGCAGCATATCGGCGCGTATCACATCGAGAAGAACGGCCGCAAGATCGTCTTCATCGACACGCCCGGTCACGAAGCCTTCACGCGCATGCGTTCGCGCGGCGCGAAAGTCACCGATATTGTGGTGCTGGTTGTCGCGGCCGACGACGGCGTCATGCCGCAGACGCTCGAAGCGATCGACCATGCCCGCGCCGCGGGTGCGCCCATTATCGTCGCAATTAACAAGATCGACAGACCGGATGCCCAGCCGGAGAGAATCAAGCAGCAGCTTGCCGACCGTAATCTGCTCGCGGAAGACTGGGGCGGCGATACCGTCATGGTGCCGGTCTCGGCTCGAGCCAAGACCAATCTCGACCTGCTGCTCGAAATGATTCTGCTGGTTGCCGACCTTCAGGATCTGAAGGCCAACCCGGATCGTCCAGCCGTCGGCACGGTGCTCGAAGCGCAACTCGACCGCGGACGCGGTCCCGTAGCCACGGTTATCGTGCGCAACGGAACGCTGCACGTCGGCGATTACTTCATCTGCGGTTCGGTTTTCGGTAAAGTACGCGCCATGTTCGACGATCGCGGCGGACAGATCCGCGACGCCGAGCCTTCCATGCCGGCTGAGGTGCTGGGCCTGGAATCGCTGCCCGAAGTGGGCGACCGTTTCCAGGTCGTCACCGATACCGCCAAGGCCAAGCAGATTGTGATCTACCGCGAATCGAAGGCGCGTGAAACCGCCATGGCTCGTGGGGCGCGCGTCACCCTCGAGCAACTGCATGAGCAGTTGAAGGAAGGCGAGATCAAGGAGCTCAACATCATTCTGAAGACCGACGTCAGCGGCACGGCTGAAGTACTCTCCGACATGATGCAGAAGCTTACCAACGAGAAAGTTCGTATTCGCGTGATCCGCAGCGGCGTCGGCGCCATCAACGAAGGCGACGTCCTGCTGGCCTCGGCATCGAACGCCATCATCATCGGCTTCAATGTCCGGCCGGAACGCGATGCCACGGCATTGGCGGAGCATGAGAAGGTCGACATCCGCTTGCATACCATCATCTATGAGCTTACTGACGAGCTCAAACGCGCCATGACCGGCATGTTGGAGCCGGTATTCAAGGAAGTGTACAAGGGCCGCGTCTCCATCCGCGAAGTATTCCGCATCAGCAAGGTCGGCAACGTGGCCGGCTGTATGGTGCTGGACGGCAGTATTTCGCGCGACAGCGAAGTGCGGGTGCTGCGCGATAATATCGTGGTCCATACCGGCAAGGTGGATACGCTAAAGCGATTTAAGAACGACGTCAGTGAAGTAAAGGCTGGCTTCGAGTGCGGCTTGACCCTTCACAATTTCCCGGATGTCAAACCGAACGACGTTGTGGAAGCTTTTTCGAAAGAGCGCGTAGCGCCGGAAGTTTTTGCTTAGCTTTCGTTCTCATTAACTATGCCCAGCATCGGTGTGCTGACCCTGGAGCTTCACCTTCCGGAATCGCACTCGCTAAAAGACAAGCGGCATACCGTCAGGGGCCTGAAGGACCGGCTGCGCAGCCGCCACAATGTTGCGGTCGCGGAGATCGATTTTCAGGACACCTGGCAGCGCTCCTTGATCTCGGCCGTAACCGTGTCGAGCGACCGCCTTCGCGCCGAGCAGGTGCTGCAAGCGGTGGAACGCGACGCCGCCGATTACGCTGGCCCAAGCCTGGTTGACGCCACACTGGAGTGGTTGGATTGAAAAAATGGACCCCCACCGGAAAGAGCGCCTCGCCGAAGCGCTTCGAGAGGAACTGGCGGAACTGATCGCGTACGAGATGTCGGACCCGCGCGTCCTGGACGTAAACGTCAGCGAGGTGATTACCTCGCCCGACAAAAGGAAGGCCCAGGTCCGCGTCGGCATTGTCGGAGGGGGCGACCCCGCCGAAGCCCTTGCGGCGCTTGAAAACGCCCGCGGATTTCTGCGCCGCATGCTCGCGCAGCGCCTGGAAACTTACCGCATCCCGGAACTGCACTTCGAAGCCGATGTCTCCGTAACCATCGGCTCGCGCATGGAAAACCTCCTCAAACGCGTCAAGAAAGGGCGTCCGCGGGACATCGATTCCGAGCCGCGCGATCTCTCAAAAAAATAACTGCTTGATGAAACATCATGTGCTAAGTTTGTTGTTAATAAGCGCAGTGGTGGCGTGCGCGGGACCAGAGAAACCGCCGGCCGCTCCGCCGGAAATGTCCCGGGCCGAAGGCAGCGTGGACACCATGGGTTCCACGTTTACGGTGGTAGCGTACGGGGTGGACCGCGATCAATTGGAATCGGCTGTGGAATCGGCGCTCGAGGAAGCCAGGAGACTCGACCAGTTGCTTTCAAATTACCGGCCGGAAAGCGAGTGGTCGGAGGTGAACCGTGAAGCGGGTGACCATCCTGTGCACGTCTCGCCCGAACTCTTTAATTTGTTGTCCGCCTGCACCGGCTATAGCCGCCAGAGCGAAGGAACGTTCGATATTACTGTGGGTCCGCTGATGAAAATCTGGGGCTTCTATAAAGGGAGCGGCCACCTGCCGCATCGCGCCGAAGTGCTCGGCGCGTTGGATCATACCGGCTACCAGGGCCTCATCCTCAACGCCGCGAACCAGACCGTCAAGTTCGCGAAAAACGGCATGGATATGGACCCGGGCGGCATCGGCAAAGGATACGCGGTAGACAAGATGGCGGAAAACCTCGAAGAAAACGGAATCCATTCAGCCTTGATTTCCGGGGGCGGCAGCAGCATCTACGCCATCGGAAATCCGCCGCAGGATTCGCAGGGCTGGAAGGTCAATATCAAGAATCCAAAAAACACTTCGAAATCGATCGAAACGGTGTATTTGAAAAACGATTCGATGTCCACGTCGGGAAACTACGAGAAATTTTTCTACGCCGAGGGCAAGCTTTGGAGCCACATCATGGATCCGCGGACCGGCTACCCGTCCATGGGAATGCTGTCGGTTTCGATTATTACTCCGCGAACTATCGACTCCGAGGCGTGGTGCAAGCCATACTACATTTTGGGCCGCGAATGGACCCAGAAACATAAACCAAAGAATTTCCGCGTCTTCATGTGTGAAGACAGATCGGATGTACCATGCGCATGGCTTCAATGACAAGCCGCTTTTTAGATGCCTGCCGGCGCCGGCCGACCGATGTTCGGCCCGTGTGGTTTATGAGGCAGGCGGGGCGGTACATGAAACAGTACCGCGAAATTCGGGCCAAAGCCAGTATCCTCGAAATCTGCAAACGGCCCGATCTGGCGGCTCAAGTCACGCTGCAGCCGGTGGAAGTTCTGGACGTGGACGCGGCAATTATTTTCGCCGATCTGTTGCTCCCCGTCGAGCCGATGGGCCTGAAACTGAAATTCATCACTGGCGAAGGACCTAACATCGATAATCCGGTGCGCACCTCATCGGATGTGGACAGCCTCTCGATTTCGAATACCGACGAACTGCAATATGTCGGCGAAGCCATCCAGTTGGTGGTGCGGCAGCTCGCCGGCCGCGTGCCGGTGATCGGATTCGTCGGCGCGCCTTTCACGCTCGCCAGCTACATGATCGAAGGCGGTCCCACCAAGAGCTTCCTCGAAACCAAGAAAATGATGTACACCGACGAGACGCTGTGGCGTCGCCTGATGGGCAAACTCGTCGACGTGTTGGGTCCGTTCGCGATCAGCCAGGTGGCCGCCGGCGCGCGCGCCATTCAGGTTTTCGATAGCTGGGTGGGTGCGCTCGGCCCGGACGATTACGTCCGTTATGTAGCGCCCTATTCGCGCGCGTTGATCGAACGTATCAGGACAGCCAGCGTCCCGGTAATTCATTTCGGCACCGGCTGCTCCGGTTATTTCCGCGAACTGCACGCGGCCGGCGGCGACGTTATGAGCTGCGACTGGCGCATCAATATCGACCAGGCCTGGATGGATATTTCCTATCGCTCTGCCATACAGGGAAACCTCGATCCAGCGGTGCTGTTTGCGCCGCTCCCGGAGCTGAAGCAGCGTGTCCATGAACTGCTGCGGCGCACCGGTACGCGTCCCGGCCACATCTTCAATCTCGGCCACGGCATTCTGCCCGAAACGCCTGTCGATCATGTGCGCGCGGTGGTCGATTTCGTCAGGGAGTTCAAGCCGTAGCCTCGATGCCGCGGTTTACCGAGCCGTGACCGGAAGGGAGCGGTCATCCAAGGTTTTCTCGATCCGTGACAAACACCTGCATCGTCATCGGCGGCGGAATCTCTGGCCTTTCCACCGCTTATTACCTCAATAAAGCAGGCTTTCGCCCTACGCTCGTCGAACAATCCACACGCCTCGGCGGCGTAATTCAAACCGAACACGTCCACGGCTGCACCTTGGAAGCCGGACCCGATAGTTTTCTTTCCATCAAACCCGCAGCCCTCGAATTGATTCGCGAAGTCGGCCTCGGCGATCAGATCATTGGATCGAACGACAGCCAGCGCGCAACTTTTATCCTGAAGCGCGGCAAGCTGGAACCGCTGCCCGACGGCATGATGATGATGATCCCGACGAAAATCATGCCGGTGGTGAGATCGGGACTGCTCGGCTGGGGCGCCAAGCTCAAGATGGGCCTGGAATATTTTCGCCGCCCGTCGAAGCACGAGGATCGCAGCGTCCGCGATTTTTTGGTGGATCATTACGGCGAGGAATCGGTCGATTATCTCGCCGAGCCGCTGCTCGCCGGCGTCTACGGAGGCGATCCCGGTCAGCTCAGCGCGAACAGCGTGCTGACGCGCTTCGTGGAATTGGAAACGAAGTATGGCAGCCTCACGCGCGCGGTCTTGACGCAGCCGCGTCCAAAGAACGGCGGATCGCTCTTCAAGACTCTGAAGCCCGGGCTGGGCGCGCTCGTGAATGCCCTAACGCCGAGCCTCCACTTGGTCCATGGCGCCGCGGAAGCTCTCGAACGCGACGGCTCTCGCTGGCGCGTAAAAGTGAACGGCGATTGGATTCACGGCGACGCCATTATCCTCGCCTTGCGGGCGTATCAGGCAGGCGCGCTGCTCGAACCGCACGAACCCGCTCTGGCCGGTTTGCTGAGCGCCATTCCCTACACTTCGTCGCTCACTTTGTCGTTGGGATATCGACGCAGCGACATCACGCATCCGCTAAACGGCTTCGGATTTCTCGTCCCAAAACGCGAGCGCAAACATTTGAAAGCGTGTACTTGGGTCCACAAGAAATTCGACCATCGCGTCCCCGACGATCAGGTCGTGATGCGCTGCTTTATGTCGGGCGAATCGCTGGACCAAGGCGACGCCGCCCTGGTCGAAATTGCCCGCGCCGAACTGCTCGCCATCATGGGCGTTACAGCCACGCCATCGTTCCATACCGTCCACCGCTGGCCCGGTTCGATGGCGCAATATACAGTCGGACATCAAAGGCGCATTGAAGAAGTCCAGTTGCGGCTGCGCGCGCTGCCCAATCTGCGCGTCATCGGAAATTTCTTCGACGGGATCGGCATTCCGGATTGCGTGCGCCTGGGAAAGCAAGCTGCCCACCGCTCCCTCCCGGTCACGGCTCCGTAGAACGGAACCGAGCCGCGCCCGGCAGGAAGCGGTAACCGTGACTAATGCATCGCGACCGGCCCAGTCGATTTCGGCGGTTTCTTCATAATAAACAACAGCGGCAAAATCGCAAGAAATATCACCGACAGAATCACAAAAACGTCGATATACGCCAGAATCGCGGCCTGCTGTTGCACCATCCCCCACACCGTCATCAGGCTCTGCTGCTGCGCCATCACCGGCCCCGAGCCTTGCGACTGGTACATGCCTTTCATAGTGCTCAGCATCTGCTGCGCCTGCGGATTGTAGGCGCTGACGTGCTGTGTCAGGTCGTTGAGATGCGTCTGCTGGTGACGCGCGATCAGCGTAGCCGTAGTCGCGATGCCGACGCTGCCACCGAGGTTGCGCATGAGATTGAAGAGGCTGGTCGCGTTGCCCATTTGCTCCCTGGGAATGAGTCCCATCGTAATCGTCGTCAGCGGTACGAATAGAAGCGCCAGCGAGATCCCTTGGACGAATTGCGGCCAGAAGAAATCCCAATAACCGGCGTTCAAATTAAGCCGTGACAGCGCGTAGAGCGTACCGGCCGAGATCACCAGGCCGGAGGCAAGGAACTTGCGTGGATCTCGACCCGGCAGGACGGCGCCCACCAGGGGCATCGCGATGAAGGAGCCCATGCCGCGCGGAGCCATCGCAATTCCCGCCTGTAGCGCGGGGTAGCCCAGCAGCGTCTGCAGCCAGACCGGCAGCAGCACCATGCTCCCATAGAGCACGAAGCCGACAATACTCATCAGCGCCGTGCCGGTGCTGAAGGTGCGATTCTTCAAGACGCGCAAATCCACGACGGGATGGCCCGCCATGTATTCCCGCGCGACCCACGCAATCGCCCCCAGTATGGCGATTGCGATGAGCAACTGGATGAAATGGGACGAAAACCAATCGTCCTCCTGGCCTTTGTCGAGCACAATCTGGAGCGCGCCAACCCACAGCGCCAGTAATCCGATGCCCCAGAAGTCGATGCCCCCGGACCGCTTCCCTTTGATATATGGCGGATCGAAGATGAACGCCCGCGTCATCAGAATGGAAGCAATGCCGACCGGCACGTTGATGTAGAACACCCAGCGCCAGCTATAGGTCTCGGTCAGCCAGCCGCCGAGCACCGGCCCCAGAATGGGCGCCACCACGATGCCGAGCCCCCAAAATCCCATCGCCTTGCCGCGATCCTGCGGTGGAAAAGCTTCGAGCAACACAGCTTGCGATAACGGCTGCAGCGCGCCGCCCGCCGCGCCCTGCATGATGCGGAACACCACTAGCCAAAATAAGCTCGGCGCCAGCCCGCATAGAAACGACGCGATCGTAAATCCAACAACCGACGAAATCAGAAGACGCTTGCGGCCGAACTGATTTGCGAGCCAGCCCGTGATCGGCAGAATAATCGCGTTGGCCACCAGGTACGACGTCAGCGTCCAGGTGGCTTCGTCGACCGTAGCCGACAGGCTCCCGGCGATATGCGGGAGCGAAACGTTGACAACGGTTGTGTCCAGCACCTCCATGAAGGTGGCGAACATTACGGAAATGGCGATGATCCACGGGTTGATATGCGGAATTGTTGGCGAGGGCGCGGCCGCCTGAGGGACGGCCTCCGGCGGCAGAACGTCGCTAGGCATGCTGCATTTGGTCCTTTTGTTTCATATCGGCTCCCATGGCGGTGATAATCGCCGAAACTACCGTGTCTTCGCCGATCAGAGAGCAGAACAGCGCGTCGTACAAGTGCACGTCGCGCCAGTCGCATTTGTAATAGTACTCGACGTACTGCGCGCGCAGCCGGTCCTGTTCTTCGATTCGATCAGGCGTAGCGAATCCGCTGCCGTACTGCTCGCGAATGCGTCGAATGCGGTCTTCCATGGAGGCGTAAACGAAAGTATGAAACACATCCGGGCGGCCTTGCAGAATGCATTGCGCGGCGCGTCCGACAACCACGACGTTTCCTTGATAGACGGCCTCTTCGATCATCTTTCGTGTGAGCGACGCCATCGTGTCGGCATCGAAAACGTTCCCCGCAGCAACGCCTTCAAAGACTCCGAGACCGAAGGTGGATTTATTCAAGCGGTGGAACCACGAATCGACACGCTCGTCGCATTCGTGGCACACCTCGGGATCGACGTTTGCAGCCTGAGCGATCTGCTTAATAAGGGAATTGTCGATCAGATCCCAGCCAAGCCGAGCGGCCAATCTTGCGGCGATCGTCCCGCCGCCGCTGCCATACTCGCGAGCTACCGTGATAGCGCGGTACATCAGTCCTAGGATGCTTGAAAAGCGGGAAGCGGTTCAAAACACAACTTTGGAAGATCGTAGAGCGGCAATTCAATGCCGTCCGCGAGCGTGAACGCCTTGACCGGCAGCGCACCGCACGGCGCGGTTTCATTCCAGTAGGGTTCCGCTTCCTGCGTGACCCGCTCCAGCTTTTCCGCCCGCTCTCGGTCCCGTTCTTCGTCGATTACCTGTGGAAGGTGTTTCATGCGCTGGTTCTAGCGCCTGAGAGGTCTAGTCGTAGACCTCGCGGCGGTGTGCAATCCGCGTCACGCTCACGACTTTCGCGGCGTCGTCGATGATGTACACCACGCGCCAGTCACCGACGCGGACGCGCCAATGGTCCTTGTAGCCCTTCAGTTTCTTGCATCCCGCGAGCCGGGGATTTTCAGCCAGAGCTTCGAGCCTGCGGACGACGCGGGACAACACGTTATCCGGCAACGCTTCGAGTTCCTTCCGGGCGGGCGGCTTTACCTCGACAGCGTAGCTATTCACGCAGGCGACCGCGCTTTATAAGGTCCGCTTTGATCTTTTCGAGCGGTATCCCCTTTTCCTTCCGGCGCGATTCAGACACTAGGCCGTCCCAGAAGTCCTCCCAGATGGCCCCGTGTTTTTTCAAGTCGATTAGAACACCGACCTTGCGGCCTTTCTCATCCGTGACAAACTGGATTCCGCTCATGGCTCTATTGTCCTTCAGGCGACGGCATCGGTGCAGTGTACAATGAACGCCCTGCCCCGCGATAAGGAGCCGCGCCCTGCCCCTCTCCGCGTTCGGCGATGGCCCTGCGAGCCTGATGCTTACGGCGTCAGCTACGCCTGAATCGGAAGCCAGTTCCGCGGATGGGCCGATTGCCGCCCGACTTCCGTGAGCGGATGGCAATAGCCAGTGAGAAATTTCGTGGGCGCAGTTTACTCGACTTCGCGAGGCGCCGTATAGCCGGCTTTAGCTATTACCTGGTATTTGATCGGCTTGCCGTTTTCCACAATCCGGAGCGGCTCGTTGGTCTCGGGATTCACCAGCTCGACCTTGATCTTGCGGTATTTGCCATCGCGAGCCGTATTGGTGGGGTGGTAAGAGATGGAATACTGGTTGCGAAGCGCCTCCTGGATCGACCGATAAATGCTTGGAAATTCGCCGTAGAAACGAGGGAAGTAGCTCTGCCCGCCGGTCTCTTTGGCGAAGGTCTTCATCTCGTTATCGGCCTGCAGGAAGTCGAGTTGCGAGATGGGGCCCATGGAGCCACGCGCGTCCGCCCGCTCGCGCAAAGATTGCAGCAAGCTGATGGCATAAACCGGAACCGCGTCTTCCTGAAGCGTTTTGCGGCACTTGTCGAACGTAATTCTACTGAACGTGTCGCGTCCGGAAGCGAACAGGATGATCGCCTTGCGTCCCTCGATATCTTTCATGCGATCTTCCGTGTCGACCAGCGCGTCGAAGAGGTTCGATTCGGAGAACCCCGGGATGCGGAGGCGCTGCATGGCCTCCTGGAGCTTCATCCGGTCCGTAGTGAAATCGGTCAAAATTTCGGGGCGCATGTCGAACGCAATCACAGCGGCGTAATCTTCTGGTTTTAACGTTTCGACAAACCCGTAGGCCGCCACCAGCGTCTGATACCAACCTTCCGACCAGTAGGATTGGAACAGGTTGCTGAACTCGATCACCATCGCGACGGTCATGGGCGCTTCGTTGCCCACTGAAAAGCCGGTGACCGGCTGCGGGGCGCCATCCTCGAGAATGCGGAAATTACCTCGCGGAATCTTGGGGATGAACCGGCCTTTGTTGTCCAAAACGGCCACGTCCACCTGGATGGTGGTGACATCGCTCTTGAAGGTCGGCAGACCCTCCGGCGCAACCTTGTCCTTGGGATTGAACTTCGAGGGAATTTTGGGAAGATCGGAATCGGTGGGGGCCGAAGCGTCGCCCGCGTCTTTTTTCTTGGGCTTTGCTACGGTTTCAGAAGATTGTGACTCGGGGCCCTGCTGCGCGGCGAGATACACAGTGCCGCTTAGCAGGGTAAATCCGGATAGGAGAGCGGTATATCGAAGCGCTTTCATAGGCCTTGAAGCGAACTATAGCAAAA
>JBEKUT010000161.1:0-14248 GCA_049514735.1 Bryobacteraceae bacterium | reverse complement strand
GTTTCCTCCAGTTTCGCATGAGGCCGTGGCTGCGCCGGCTGCTGACCCGTATGGCGGCCATTATCCCGGCTGCGATCACGGTCTACATCTGGGGCGAGCATGGGACCTATCAACTCATCCTTCTAAGCCAGGTAATCCTCAGCCTGCAGTTGCCCTTTGCCGTAATCCCGCTGGTTCAATTCACCAGCGACCGGCGGCGCATGGGCGCCTTTGCGAATCGCGCCTGGTTGAAGATTCTCGCCTGGACCACCACCGCCGTGATTCTCGGCCTGAACATCGCTCTCGTCTGGCAAACCGTAGGCGATTGGATGTCGGGTGCCAACACCCATCGGGGAACATTGGAATTAATCCTCTTCCCTGCCCTAACTGGCATACTAATCTTACTGTTGTGGATTATATTTGATCCCATACTTCCATCCTGGTTGCGTTCTGTCGCGCACACCGCCGTTCACCTTCCCGAATCGGTCGCCGTGGACCTTCCCCGTCCCGCCTACCGCAAGATTTTGGTTCCTCTCGACCATACTCCCCGGGATCGCGATGCCATCGCCCACGCTGCCGCCATCGCCCGTGCGCAGGGTTCGCGATTGTATCTGCTGCACGTCGAAGAGGGCGTAACGAGCCAAATGTATGGGCCACTGGCATCCACCGTGGAAGTGGAGGCCGGGCGGGAGTATTTCAATCAGATCGAGGACTCACTCCGCCGGGATGGAGTGGATGTAGAACTCGTAGTACGCCACTCACGTACTCCTAAGAGAGAGATCGTAGAGTATGCCCAGTACTTAAATCCCGATTTGATCGTAATGGGCGCGCACGGGCATAAAGGCTTGAAAGACTTGATCTTCGGGACTACAATTAATGCAGTCCGTCATAGACTCAAGGTGCCGTTGTTAGTAGTAAGGGGAAACTGACCTACTGTGTCCCGCGGGTTGTGTCGAAGTGATACACACTCTCTGGATCTGATCGTTTTTCTCCTCTGTTTTCAATGGATCGAATGGCGGTCGGATTGCTCTTTCAGGGCCAAGCAGCAGTATGCGAACCGTTTTGATTAGCGTGATCGTCGCGGCCGCCTTCAGCGTGGCGCAAGCCACGACACTCCAGCAATTAAGTCTGAACGACATGATTCTGAAGTCGAGCGCGATTGTGCGTGGACAAGTTCAAATCACTGGCAGCACTGTCCGTGGTTCGAACATCTATACGCAATACACCGTGAAAGTTATAGAGCAGTGGAAAGGCGCTCCCGCCGCGCAAATCAACTTTGCGGTCCCGGGCGGCACGGCCAACGGCCTGCGCCAGACCATAGCCGGGTCCCCGAGCCTGAACAACGGCCAGGAGTACGTCTTGTATCTATGGACTAGCCGGTCCGGGCTCACCCAGATCATCGGGTTATCGCAAGGACTTTTTGTCTCGGCGAACGGCGTAGTTACGCGGCCATCCATCACGGAACACTTTATCGATCCTAACGGGAGCGAGGCTGCCGATCCGGGCATGCAAATGACCCTGAGCGCGATGCGAGCCCTGGTTACGACGGTGCTCGGTCAGGCGGGGAACAACCCCCAGTGAAGCGCTCCTTCGCAATCCGCCTGCTGGGAATCGCCGCCACGGCGGCAATGTTTGCGAGCAGCGCCTCGGCCTATTATTTTTACGTCCACTACGCCTCTCTTACGGGCCCGTTTGTCTACGAAAAGTGGGATTTGACAACTCTCCAGAACAACACAGTCTATTTCTATATCTCCGATACCGGGCCCCAGGCGATGGCGCCTGGCGACACGTTTCAGGCTATCGTCAGCGAGATTCGAACCGCGGCGCTCGAATGGAATAATGTTAAAACCTCCGCGATCAAGTTCGCCTACGGCGGCCTCTATACGGCATCGGCGAGCGAGGTGACCACAGGCATTACCATCGAGTTTTCCGACGAACTGCCCCCTGGCGTCATCGCTCTTGGCGGCCCGATCAGCTATGCCGGTCCGGGCAATGGCAAGTTTGTACCGATCCTGCAATCCACCGTCCGTATTCAAAGCGATTTGAGCCAGCCCTCTACCGCGTGCGACAACAATCCCTGTCCCAGCTACAGCGAGTACTTTTACACCACCATGGTGCACGAGTTCGGGCACACTGTCGGGCTACAGCACACATTCACCTCGGCCGCGATGTCCACCTACATCACCAGCGCCGCGACCAAGGCTTCCCCGCTTGCAGTGGACGACGAAATGGCAATTTCGCTGCTTTATCCCACGAAGGATTTCGCCAAGAGCGTCGGGACCGTTACAGGCACCGTAACGGCGAGCGGTACCGGGGTGGTGATGGCCTCGGTAGTCGCGATCGCCTCCGGCGTCCCGGCCGTAAGCACAATTACAAACCCCGATGGAACGTACTCTCTTACGTTGCCGAAGGGGGGATATCAGATGTATGTTCACCCCATCCCCCCACCGGAACCGAGCGAATCGACACCGGGAAACATCATCGCTCCGAAAGATCCGGATGGCGACCCGATGGCTTTCCCGGCGAGTGTTTTCCAAACGCAGTTTTATGACGCGGGCGCCGGGACGCAATCCTATCTCCAGGCCGCAACGGTTTACGTGAATACAGCGGAAGTGACCTCCGGCGTTAATTTCCAGGTGCAGAGCAAACCGTTCACCTCAATTTCGGGGGTCCGTACATACGGCTACCTGACCAACGTCCCGATTGCGTCCCCGCCCGTTTCGGTCTCGAGCCGCGCCGCGATTGTGGCTTACGGCGACGGTCTGATGCAGAACAACACGACGCTGGTTCCCGGCCTGAGCCTGTCGATGCTGGGTAGCGGCAGCAATAATGCGGTTCAGGTTTACGATCTGCAGCCTTATGTGGACGGATACCTGTCTTTTGCGGCCGCAGTTGGAACTTTCGCAGCCGGACCGCAGCATATACTGTTCGCGGTGCCGGGCGACATTTACGTCCTGCCGTCGGCTTTTAAGATCGTCACGGCGTCCCCCCCGTCCATCACAGCCGTCGCGCCCGCGCTGGACTCGAACGGGAATCCGGTTGTTTCCGTGAGCGGCGCCAATCTGACAGCCGGCACCACAACGATTCTCTTTGACGGCTTAGCGGGTAATGTTACCGGGACTGCGAACGATGGGAGTCTCCTGGTGGTTCCCCCGGCCGGATCGGGTTCCTACAGCGCGGCCGTTACGGCGCTGAATCCGGATGGGCAGAGCTCGAATTTCCTGGCCGCCACGCCCCAGTTTTACACCTACGGCCCGTCCGATCCTGCTTCGCTGGCCGTAACCCCCGGAACGTTGCTCCCCGGCGTCAATGTCATTGATGTGGTGGGCACGAACACCAACTTCATCGATGGCCAAGTGTTGGCCGGATTTGGGTCCACCTATGCAGTTGTTAACAGCGTTACCGTGCTCAGTCCGGTGCATCTTTCCGTGAACGTGACTATGAATTCTCCGGCCGCGATTCCAACCACCAACATCAATGTCGTGAGCGGTTTGGCGCTGATTGCCCAATCCCAGGGTTCGGTAATTACGCAACAACAACCCACCAATTAAATAGCTTCCGAACCGGCAGTACTGGGAAGTCTGGCGCAAAAATTGCGTTTTGACATGGACGATGTATTCCTGAGACACTTATTACTGTAGGTTTGAGTGTCAGTCTACCCTCCCGGTCTCGCCAGTCTTCAGCGTCAGTCCGCGGTCGTTACCCTGCCTCTTCCGAAATTGAAATCAGGAGATTCTGTTCCATGAGACTTTTTGTAGGCAACCTGCCTTATGGTGCCAGCGAGGATGATATTCAACGCTTTTTTGCAGACGCGGGTGTGACCGTGGACGCAGTCAATGTAATGAGGGATCGGTTTTCCGGTGAAGCACGTGGATTCGGTTTCGTCGACATCAACGATCCGCAGGCCGCAAATCGTGCCGTCGAGGCGTGCAATGGCCGCGACCTTATGGGCCGCGCCGTGGTAGTGAACGAAGCTCGTCCGATGGCAGCGCGCGAGGGCGGTGGTGGCGGTGGCGGCGGACGGGGTGGCAGCCGGAGTGGCGGTGGCAGCGGCGGTGGCGGCGGCCGCAATCGCTGGTAGTCTGAAAATCGTTTTTCCGAGCCGCACCCGCGTTTCCGAGCCCCGACGGTGTTTCCGAGCCGCGCCCGGCAGGAAGCGGTCAATTTAGCTGAGCAGCCGAACGATGCTATCCGCGTCGTTCGGCGCCACAATCGGTGCATTACCGAACGTGGACTGCAACAGTTCTCCGTTCGGCGCCTTCAATTGGCCCGTGTGATAGCGATAGATATAGTCGGGATCTTTTAAAAGATTCCCGGTGAGCACCGCAACCACATCGGCTTCCTTGTCGATCACGCCACTCTCCGTCAGCTTGCGAATTCCCGCCAGCGTCGCGGCCGAGGCCGGCTCGCACCCAATCCCGCACCTTCCGATTTGCGCCTTGGCGTCCGCGATTTCCTGTTCGGAAACCTTTTCCACCACCCCATGGGTCTCGGTGACTTCCTGAAGCGCTTTCGGCCAGGAAACCGGATCGCCAATGCGGATTGCAGTCGCCAACGTTTCCGGATTCTGAACGCTTTGAAATTCGCCGCGATTCTGCATGAAGTCGTGGAACGGCGCCGAGCCCTCCGCCTGAATTACCGCGAGCCGCGGCCTCTTCTCAATGAACCCGAACGCTTCCAGTTCGCGCAGCGCCTTGCCGAACGCCGACGTGTTTCCCAAATTGCCGCCCGGCAGCACGATCCAATCCGGAGGATTCCAATCGCGCTGGTCCAGCATCTCGATCACAATCGTTTTCTGGCCCTCGATGCGAAACGGATTAATCGAGTTCAACAGGTAAATGCCGATCCGTTCGGCGAGTTCGCGGACCAGCGCCAGAATCTGGTCGAAATTCGCCTCCACTTGCAAGGTACGCGCCCCGTATTCCAGCGCCTGCGCCAGCTTCCCATAGGAAATGTTTCCGTGCGGAATAAAAACAATGGGATCGAGCCCGGCCGCGCTGGCATAAGCGGCCATCGACGCCGACGTGTTGCCGGTCGACACGCAGGCCACGCGCTTCATGCCGAGACGAACGGCCTGCGTCGCCCCACAGGTCATGCCGTTGTCCTTGAACGATCCTGTGGGATTGAAGCCCTGGTGTTTGAAAACCAAGCGGTCGAGCCCGCCATACTTCGCGGCGCGCGGCGCATCGAGCAGGGGCGTGTTCCCTTCCCTGAGCGTCACTGCGCGGCGCGAATCGCCATCGAAAGGAAGCAGTTCGCGATAGCGCCAGACGCCGCTCTGATCGAGAGGCGCATTGCACATCCGCCGCTCCCGCCAGGTGCGCTTCAACGCCGCCGCGTCGATTCCGCCGGACGCGAGAAGCACTTCCAAAAGGCCTCCGCACTTCGGACAGTTATAGATAACCTCGGTGATGGGATAGCGCGCGCGGCAGCTCTGCTCAAAGCAGATAAGCTCGGATGACATGCTCTTTTCAGTACAACACAGCCGTATCTTCGGGACCGGCTCGCGGTAATAAGCAAGTGAGGGCGAATGAAGCCATCCGTAGAAGAAGCTTTCGAACGATATCACCAGGCTGTGTTCGATTTCGCGTATCGCATGACGTCGAGTCCCAATCTCGCGGCGGACGTCACGCAGGATTGCTTCGTCGCATTCACGAAACAGGCCGAGCGGTTCGATCCTTCACGGTCGAGTGTCAGGACCTACCTTTTTGCGATTGCAACGAATCTGGTGCGGAAGCGCCGCCGCGATGAATGGCGCGAATCGCAACTCGATGACGAGTGCCCGGTGCTCGATCCCACGCTGTCATCGGAAATTTCCGTGATGGTGGAAGGCGCTGTTGCGATGCTCCCTCCGCTGCAGCGCGAGGCCCTGGTGCTGTTCGAGTACGAAGGGCTGACGCTGAGCGAGATCGCAAGGGTGGCGGAAGTGGACATCGGAAGCGTGAAGGCGCGCCTGCACCGCGCTCGCGAAAACTTGAAGCGAATGCTTCGCCCCGCAGCGAACAAGGAGAAGGCATATGGAAGAGCAACGTAATTTTGAAATGACAGACGACGAGTTGAACGCACTGCTGGATCGCTGGCAAGCGCCCATTGCGCCGGCCAGTCTGCGGAAAGCGATTTTCCCGCGACGGTTCTGGACCGCGTCCATTCACGTCCCCGTGCCGGTGGTCGCATTCATCGTTCTGGCGCTCCTGGTTTGGGGCTCGCTACGTTCCCTGCCCTTTGCGCCGCAAGTGACCGCGGCGCGCTCCACGTTCGGCAATCTGATGCCGGTCCGTGAATTGAAAGTACGAATTATCGAGAGGTCCCATGAAAACAATTAGCGCTGTTTCTCTCGCGATTTTAGGAGTTGTTTCCCTCTCAGCTGGCGACCGCCCCGGGAAAATTGTTTCCCACGGCATGACGTTTGAAAACGGCGTCACAGTGCACATTGATGTAGTGGCCGAGCCGCCGGTGCCTCAGAATTCATCGACACAGGGCACGGGAATCAACTACAGCGACGGCAAGCTGCATCGCTACATTTGGAAGGACCATGAGAAAATTTACTTCGGCTATGACCTGACGGCGGAGCCGTTGGCTGACGGGACGATCCGCGTCAGCATCGAACCTTTGAGCCTCACCGTGGACGAATTGGACAAGTTGGCGGGCGCGAAGATGTTCTCATCCTATCGGCCAGTAATCCCGCGATGCCCTTACCCGCAGATCGTCAAGGACGGTGACACGATCGCCTTCGACATACTGGTCAGCCCCGACGGCAAACAGAAAATCGTCGACTATCTCGAGTTCTCGCGCAAGCGCTAAGGCATCTGCGGGCTGGCGCTCACCAGCATCTTCGCAACCCAATCGCCGTGCGGAAGACCGCAATCGCGAAGAGCCTTCACTTCCTTGTCCACGTCATACTCTACGCGCCGAATGACCGGCATGGAGTCATCGAGCAAGAGATATGCAGCGCGGGGATCGCCATCATAGGAGAGACTCACGCTGCCCGTATTGACAACCATCATTCCCGAAACCCTTCGAACATAGGAACGATGAATGTGCCCATAGACGACCATCGCTGCGCCCAGCGACCCGTAAACCGATTCCAACTCGGCATCGGCCGCAGTATGCGAGGGTGCGCGCCAGGCGCTCTCGGGGCTCGCATGAACCAGCGTCATCGAACCGTGACTCTGCGTGCGTGGCAATGCGCTCAACCACGCGAGCCTCTCTTCTCCCAACGCTTCACGCGCCGCCACCGCCATCTCCTCAATTGCGGTGAAAAGGGCCTCCAAATGAGGCGACTGGCTCGCAAATTCTGTCAGCGACTCGGGCTTGAAAAGCATTTCATCCGTATTTCCAACCACGCCTGGCCAGCCGAGATCCCGAACCCGATCCACAATCTCCACGGGACTTGATCCCGAGTCCGCCAGATCGCCCCCATGAAAAATCAGATCGGGCGAAGTTTCGAGCAGATCCGCCAGCACCGCCTCAAACGCAGTTCGATTGCCGTGAATATCCGAGACGACTGCGATCCGCATTACTTAAACCCAGGAGCCGTGATACTCACCTCTGAAACATTATCCGAATATTTCCGTACGACGTCCCGAATCTTCGAAGCATTGCCCAATACGACAAAAGTAAGGCCCTCCGATCGAAAGTATTTGCGCGCGGCATCATTGGCCTGGTCGAGCGTAACCGCGTCGATCCTCGCAAACAGATCGTCGATATCGTCACGGCCGAGGCCGTAAAGTTCCATGTCGGCGAGAATGCCCGCCAACTGATCCGAAGTTTCCAATCGCTGCGTCGGGAACGTTCCCTTGATATACGCTTTGGCGGACGCAAGTTGCGCCGCGGTAATACCCTGGCTCGCGAGCCGTTTCAGAACATCGAGCGCCATGTCCATAGCTTGAGCCGTCGTTTCGGTTCGCGTGTAAGTGGAAATAGAAATGCCACCCGGCAAACGAACCTGCTGCACCGTCGAGCCCGCGCCATAGGTCAGCCCGGAGTTCACACGCAGCGCGTCATTCAGCATGGACGTGAAGCGTCCGCCAAACAGCGTATTAACGATCAACAGCTTCGTGCGGTCGGGATCGCGGCGGTCGATGCCCGGCTGGCCGATATAGAAGTAGGTCTGCGTGGCATCGGGCTTGTCGACGAGCAGCAATTTGGTTTTCAATTGAGGCGCGGCGGCCGGACGCCATTCGAATGCTTCGCCGCTGGGCACATGGCCGAAAGCTTCCGCGATCTTGGTCTTCACTTGCGCGGCATCGAACTCCCCGCTGACGATCACCGCGATGTTGCGGCCAACGTAAATCCGTTTGTGAAAATCGGCGATATTCTCACGGTTGATGCGCGCAAACGAAGCCTCGTCCGGCGGACGCCCATAAGGATGTTCCGGTCCGAAGAAAAACGCCTGATAATACGAACCGATAGCTTGCTGCGGGTTGTCTTTCGCGGACTTCACCGCGTCTATGCGCTGCGCCACCAGCTTGCGAACTTCAGCCTCCGGAAACACCGGATGCAGCACGGCATCGGAGACAAGATCCAGGCCTTGCTCAAAATCCTTCGTCAGAAACTCCGCGGTGATGTTGGTGGCGGAGGCGTACTGCTCGCCGAAACCCAAACCAAACGTGCCGCCGAGCGAGTCGAGTTCTTCCGAAAACTGATCCGCCGTTCGCTTAGCCGTACCCTTGCGCAAAAGTTGCGCCGTGACGCTGGACAAGCCCGCGAGCGCGGGTGGGTCGGCCTCCACGCCGCCCTTGACCTGCACGCGTATGCCGGCCAGCGGCGCACCCGGCTTCGACAACAGATCCACCACCACGCCGTTGGGCAAAACCGTCCGCGTGTACGGCGCAAGTTTCACCTGCGCCACAAGTCCGCAGCACGCGCCGGCAAAGACAATAGCGACGAGTTTTGTCATTTGCCGTTCTCCGGCAGCAACACTGCCACGGTCCGATTCTTTTCTTTCAAATATAGATTGGCCACGCGTTGAACGTCGGCGGCCGTGACGGCTTCGATTCTTTGCTCCTCCGTGAACAGCAGCGCGTAGTCGCCTTTAAACACTTCAAACTCGCCGAGTAGATTGGCGCGGCCTGCGATGGTCTTCAACTGGCGGTAATGGGCGGCAAGGAGCTGGTTCTTGGCCTTGCGCAGCTCGGAATCCGGCACCGGCGTTTCGCGCAGGCGGCTGAGTTCCTCAAACAGCGCCTTCTCAGGACGCGAGGGATCGACCCCGCTGCGTGGCTGCATGGAAAAGATCAACAGGCCGGGATCGAGCGAGTCCTGATTGAAGACATTCACGGACAGCGCAAGCTGTTCCTTGTCCACGATGCGGCTGTAGAGCCTGGAGCTTTGCCCCGACGATAGCAACGCCTGAAGCACGTCGAGCACGGGATCGTCGGGACTCTTCGAATCCGGCACATGAAACGCCACCATCTCGATCGGTAACTGCGCCGGCTTCCTCACCACAACGCGCCGCTCACCGAGTTGCTCCGGCTCCTTGGTTCGAACTGGCGGCGGGGGCTCCTGGCGCGGTATCGGCTCCATATATTTTTTCGCCAGCGTCAGCACCTCGGACGTTGAGACATCGCCCACCACCACCATCACGCAGTTGTTCGGCGCGTAGCCCATACGAAAGTGATTCTTGAGATCCTCCATGGTCCACGATTCGATGTCCGAGGGCCAGCCCACTACCGGCCAATGATAGGGATGGGCGATATAAGCGGCCGCGCGGAGCTGTTCGAACAGCAGGCCGAAGTTGCTGTTGTCGACCGACGTGCGCCGCTCCGAATAGACGACGCCGCGCTCGGATTCAATGATCTTCGGGTCGAAGCTGAGATCGCGGATACGGTCGGACTCCATGTCGAACATCAATTCCAGCGCGGTGCTGGGAAACCAGTCCGTGTAGACCGTTTCGTCCTCGGTTGTGTAGGCGTTGTTGTTGCCGCCATTCTTCTCCATTTCGTTGTCGAATTGTTTCGGCCCGTATTTCTTCGCGCCGTTGAACATCATGTGTTCGAAGAAGTGCGAGAGGCCCGTGGCGCCGGGACGCTCATTGCGCGAGCCGATCCGGAAAAAGAAATACATGGCGACGTTGGGAATGTTGTGGTCCTCCTGGATGAGGACCTTCATCCCGTTCGCGAGCGTCTGACTGTGCACATCGAAGGTTTCAGCCGACGCTGCCGCGAGGAAAAGGAACGTCAAGAAAATGAACCGCATGCCGATAAGATGTAACACAGCCCCTTGCAGGGGTCGCTGTTACAAGTGATCGCCAAACTACTACTATGCTTGTTCGTCCCGCCCCTCGCCGCAGGGGCCGCTCCAGCGCCAAGTCGAATCGCGCTCCCCATTGAAGTAGCCGGCGCTGCCGGAACCACAGCCCGCGCTACATTTTCATCAAAGGCAGGCTCATCGGAGGCCGGCAGGCAGGTGTGTTCGCTCTGGATGCAGATCCACGGCCTTCAATATGCCGATTTGGCCAGCGTTCGATTTAACAAAGGTAACTGGACGCCACTCAACAACAAAACAGTCTCGGTCGCTGAGCCGGGACGAAGTTACGGCGGCATTGGCGGGGGCTTTGCCACATTGATCATGACGTTGACTCTTCCAACGGCAACGGTGCTCGAAGAAACAAACACGATCGAGTTCCGCTTTAACGGCACCGACGGTGCAGTAAGTGAATTCAGAGTATTGGCTTTCAATTTTCTAAGCGCGGACGGCCGGAGAGCCCTGCCCGCCGAGACATTCGTGCAGGACGATCCGAATAGCTGGCTCCCGCCGTTGGCCGATCCGGATCAAATCGCGATTGGAAGGAATCTTTGGCGAAACGCGCCACTCAAAGCGAACGGACTGCCCAATGCCGCGGGCATTCAGGCACACTGTGCCGATTGCCATGCCGCGGATGGCCGGGATCTCAAGTACTTCAACTTCTCCAATGCCTCCATAGCGACTCGCTCTCAGTTCCATGGACTTTCGGAATTAGAAGGCAGACAAATCGCAAGCTTTATTCGATCGTTGTCCGTCGCCAATCCTGGCCGGCCCTGGAATCCGCCTTATCAGCCAGGCCCTGGGCTTGACGCTCAACCGGCCGCCGATTGGGCCGCGGGCGCCGGGCTATCTTCCGTGCTCGACAAGGACATCGATTCGTTGCCTTTCATTCTTGGTAGCCCGGGAAAAGCCGGTGAGTTATTAGTAACTCCGGCCGTGTTCCGTCCGGATGGCAACTTGAATCCGCGCGTGATTCCTATCGCCATGCAATTGCCGGATTGGAATCATTGGCTGCCGCGAGTGCATCCTCTGGATGCCTGGGGTGGCCGTTTTGAGGACAGCGCGTTTGCAAAGGCGTACACAGACTCAAATTACTCGAAGGCCACCGGCGCCAACGAACTAACAGCGTTTTTCGAAGCGTGGACTAAGTCACGTGCTAAGTTCTTAAAGCCGCATCTGGCGAGCTCGTCTTCGCAATGGACGCCTGAGTTAGGCGCTGAGTTTTACTCCGCACAGTTATGGCAGTTAGTGAAGACCTGGGAGATTATGCAGAGTGTCAATTTCGGCTCAAGCGAATCACGATCCTGGCCGAACACGATTCCTTTGGCAACCGCCCCGGCCGAAGTTCAAATCCCAGACGGGCCAAGCGGTATGGGCGGCAGCGCTCTGACGAACGAATACTATTCGAATGCCTGGTACGAAGTGCAGTTACTCGTAAATAGCGGCGATCACCGTCGTCATAACAGATCGCCGATTGATTGGGTATACATAGTTGGACGGATTCTCGACCTTCAGCGTCAGAGCGGCAAGCCGGAACCCGGCCGATTGCTTATCGCGGCGATCAAGGCGCTGCAATCGGCCGATCCGAAGATCAGTCCAGCGAACATAGCCGAAGGTTGGAGGCCCGATCAGACTGTCGATCCCAGAATCATGGTCAGTGAGCGCTGTGGCCCGGTATTTCAAACACTCCCCGGCGGCCTCAAACAAGCTATCACTGAGTCCTTGTTGACGGCGTGGCTGGACAAGACTCTGCAATATCCCGCGGCATCGTACTTTCAGAGGGGCTTGTCGGAAAGTTCCTACAGGCTGCCAACGGAATATCTCGACATTTCAGGAGGAAAGGTGTGGGACGCCGCGCCGCGGTTTCTGGCAGCCGGGGTAAATTTATCAACCGTCCAGCGACTGCAGGAATGGGGCAGATCTTACACCGCTATGGCGCAACTGTTTCACTATTGATGATCCCTGTCAACGCAACCGCTTCGACACTGCCACCGGAGCAGGCAAGGTCAAAACGCTAGCACCGCCTCCGCCAGGACTCGGCTGAACCAGAATGTACGCTTCGCCTCTAAGTATCGGGCGCAATCTCGCGCAGATAATCGACCATCCGGCTTGACTGTTCAACGCTCACTTCTAAAGCAAAATTACTGCCGTTCTTGTTTACCTGCCAACCGCTTCTGCGCGAGGAAATCGAGCACCGTATCCCGGTGCCGCGCCGGATTCCACTCTACCGCTCACTGTTCTTACGGGCATTCTAATCTCCACTCGTTCGATGCCACGGGCTCTCCTTTCGCTTCCACTGAAACTACTCCCTACGCGATAAAATTCAATTAGTGTCAGTCGTAAGCGCAAAGGCCGTCTTTAGAAGATGACATGACGTGAGGAGCATTAAATGACAAATAGCGCGAATTCCACGGATATCCCGATCGTGGGAGCCGGACCCGTCGGCCTCTTTCTCGCCAATGAATGCGCCCGCCGGGGACTCCGCTTCCGGCTCATAGAACAAAGCTCAGGGCGTTGTTGGTTGTTAGTTGTTGGTTGTTAGTTGTTAGTTGCTAGTTTGACGAAGCGGGCTTGTGTTTGCGGAGACGCAGAAGCCTTTCGTGGATGTCGGGCCAGAACTCCGGCAGGAGATTGCCCAGCCCCGCGGAAATAAGACTGGTATTGACGCGCGAGCCGAACTCCGGCGCGTTCACGCTGGAAGGCGGATAGTAGGCATTCGACAGCGCGATGCCGGTAACCATGCCGAGAATTCCGGAGTAGTTAAAAACGTTCTTGCCCGAATCCTTGCGCGTAATGACAATACGGCTTATGGCATAGCCCACCCGATACCGAAAGCTGTATTCAGGTCCCCGGCGAAAATAACGGGGATCTTCATGGAACCAACTTGCAAACACCGCGTCGCTGAAAAAGTTCTGGGTTGCGATATCGACATACGCCGCGCCGAAACGTTCCGCATACGGGCCAATTCCCTGCCCGTACCTGGGATCGTCATTGTCGGCATGGGAGATGGCCGCGCCCATAGCCGCGCCGACAAAGGTAAAGGGATCGATAGTTTCCCGCACGAAGAGTTCAAACTTCTGCTTGACGGCGAGTGGTGTATAGACCTGGTGGGGATCGTCCACGCACTGAAAATTCGGAATCACACCCAGTATCCGCTCGTGACTGAGTTCCGCTTGGGGAGGGACAGGCTGGATCAGTGGAGCCGGTTCCCCTGTGTTGTCGCCGCTCTGAGCAGAGAGCACCACGATTGAAAAAAAAGCGGCCAGCGGAAATAAGACTCGCACGTCCATCTAGAGACGGCAACTACTGGGCATAACGTTACACTCTTATTGTAAGACGATCATGTAAGAGCTGCTTTGGAAGCTCATCGATGGCGGAACCAGTATTCCGAGAATGGCGCTCCAGGTATACGCAACGGTTACGTCTACCGTGCCCCCGGGATTGTTGTTCGGGCTCCAGGTCGTGGTGACGGTCAGATTAGCGGGGTTCAGGCCGACCGCCCACGTCTTCACATAGGTGCTGACCGTTGCGTTGGTAGCGGGCGTAGAGGCAGTGGAGCCGCGTACGCTGGCCCATCGCGAACCCTCCCGTGCCAAATCGGAGACGGCGTTGAAAGCGAAAACCATGCGTCCGAACTCGACGGCGCCCAGAAGGATGAACATGAAGGCGAGCATCACCAGAGCGGACTCGATCATTTCGCTGCCACGCTGGCCACGCCGCCGGCGTCGCACCGGGGCCGCAGTTATCGCTTGTGATTCGATCGACAGCGCTTTCATTGGACTCTAACAATGGCCGTTTGCGAGATCGCGACGCTGCTTGGGATGCTGGGCCAACTGATGACGGTCGTGAAAGGGTACTGCGCCGTGACTTTAGCGAACATATTTGGCGCCGAGCCACTGCAAGTGGTGGCGCAACCGACGTTGGAACTGCTCCCCTCGCATTGACAGTAAACGCTGGTGATGGCGGTCAGGCCAGTCATGCCGCTGGTCCCCGGTTCATCCTGAGCGGAGGTCTGCATGTCGGA
>JBEKUT010000160.1:0-14309 GCA_049514735.1 Bryobacteraceae bacterium | reverse complement strand
GCCCAGCAGTTCGCTTATACATCGATTATTGTGATGGGGCTCGGATCGCTCCTTACGGGTCTGGCAATCTGGAGATCGGTGCAGTTTGGTTGGCTGACCACGCTTCTGGGAGGATACAAAGCCGCGCGAATCGAGCATTTTCTTCTCACGCTGGGGTATGTGGCTTTCTTCGTTGTGCACATCGCGCAGGTGATTCGCGCGGGTTGGAACAACATGCGGTCGATGATCACGGGCTATGAAGTAGTCGACGAGGTGGCGAAATGAGCGAACCGGAAACTCCTACGCCGCAAGTACCTCAAGAGGCAGTCTCGGAACCTGCGCCTGAGCCCGTCGATTCTAGTGCCAACGACGCCGCCGTCGATCGCGAGATCGCACGCAAGACTCGCCGCAGTTTGCTGGTCGGCGGTCTCGCCGCGCTCGCGGGTGGCGGCATTTGGGAGTGGCTTCGCACGCGCCGGAACGAGAACGGAGTGCCCTGGCCACTGCGTCTGGCGTTGCGAACCGATGAAGAACTCTCGCGGGATTATTTCCGGCAAGCGCGGTTGGCGAGAACTTTCAGTGCTGGCGACATTGAGGAACTTCGGGAGAATGGCGATATCGGGCTCGACGACGATGTCAGCCCGGACTGGAAGCTCGTCGTCGAGGGCGTTGGCCAGCCGCTGACTTTAACCATGGACGATCTCAAGACGCTACCGAAAGTCGAGCAGATCACGCAGTTCAAGTGCATCGAAGGTTGGAGTCACGTTTGGAAATTTGGTGGCGTGCGTTTTCGAGATTTCGCACAGAAGTACGCTCCGGGCGCAACCGACCCTAATTCGTACGTGGCTCTGGAGACTCCGGGCCGCGAATATTACGTCGGGCTCGATTGGGCGTCCGCCATGCACCCCCAAACTTTGCTCTGCTATGAAATGAACGGCGAGCCGATTTCGGAAGAACACGGAGCGCCGCTACGGCTGGCCATTCCGCTGAAGTATGGAGTCAAGAATTTGAAGCGCATTGGAAAAATCGCATTCACCAACACCCGGCCGTCCGATTTCTGGGCGGAGCGCGGGTACGATTGGTATGCGGGATTTTAGAAGAGGAAACATTATGGGATTATTTGAGCCAATCAAATCCGATGGGGTGCCCCGGCGGGCATTCCTCATTATGCCTTTTGCATTTGCCGGTTTAATGGCGATAGGCGCCAAGCGTGAGCGCGTTTTGCCGGACGCCGGTCAGGACGGCAACGGTTCCGAAGTTACCATCGTGCTGTTCACCGACGACGGTGAGAAAAAAAGCAAGGTAAAGGTCAAGAAAGTCGTTATGAGCGACGCCGAGTGGCGCAAGATTCTGGACGACGATGAGTTCGACGTAACGCGCAAGGCCGGTACGGAGCGGGCTTACACGGGCCGGTACTGGAAGAATCACGAAGCCGGTCTGTATCGCTGCATTTGTTGCGGCAACGCACTATTCAGCTCCAAGACTAAGTTCGAGTCAGGCACGGGATGGCCGAGTTTCTGGGCTCCGATTGCGGAAGAGAACATTCGTACCGTTTCAGATCGAAGCCTGGCATTCGAAGCGCGAACCGAAGTTCTCTGCCGGAAGTGCGACGGCCATCTTGGACACGTTTTCAACGATGGTCCTCAGCCGACAGGTTTGCGCTATTGCATGAACTCAGTGTCTTTGAAGTTCGTCAAGCATAACGCGGCCTGACAGTATTTCTTCAGAATTCGAGCCCGGCTGCTTTCCGCCTACGAAGATCTCGATGTCGCCGGCTCGCGTCTGTTTCGGCTCGATCGTAAACTGAACCGTTTTGCGCTCGGCAGGCTTCAGAGCCACGCGCTGGAAGCCTGCCAGAGAACGGATTGGATCTTCCTTGCCATTCGTTCTAAGATAAAGCTGCACTACTTCTTCTCCCGCCATCGCGCCGCTATTTTGGACATCGACGCTGACAGTTATGGGGTCACTCACCTTAGCTGCTTTCGGCATGCTGAGATGGCTATATGAGAAAGTAGTGTAACTGAGTCCATAGCCGAAAGGAAATAGCGGCTCGCCGTCAAAGTACCGGTAAGTGCGGCCCTTCATGTTGTAATCCGTGAACGGCGGTAACTGATCGGCCGATTTGTAAAAAGTAACTGGCAGCCGGCCCGCGGGGTTATAGTCTCCGAACAAAACGTCCGCGATTGCAGTGCCGCCCGCCTGTCCCGGATACCACGCTTCCACAATCGCAGGAATGTGATCCTTGGCCCAGTTCACGGCGACCGCGCTGCCATTCATGAGCACCAATACCGTCGGTTTGTTCAGAGCGGCGATGGTCTTGAGTAAGTCTTCCTGAGCGCGCGGAATTCCGAGCGTCAACCGATCGCCGCCTTGGAACCCTTCCACCGGAACTTTCATTTCCTCGCCTTCCAGCCGTGGCGAAAGTCCCAGTACCATGATTACGGCGTCCGCTTGCTTGGCATCCGCGATTGCCTCTTCCTGAAGGTTTTTTGAAGATGGAGGCGCCCAGACGAGTTGGATGCTAGCGTCGTTGGCATATTCGTGATAGTCGAGCCGGACCTGATATAACTTTCCGGATTCAAGTTCCACGGGTGCGTATTGATAGGATGCCTCGTGAATGCCGTTGAATTCGACCAGCTTCTTACCTTCGAAATAAAGCTCGAACGCATTCATTCCCGTCGCGCCGATCTGGTACTTACCGCTGACTGGCGCTGAGATATATCCGGTCCAGCGCACCCCGAAATCGTCGTCATTCAAACCGGCGCGGGGCGATCCGTCCCACCATTGGAAATTGACTTCCGAGTCGACCCGCTTGAACAACGGTCTAACTTCTCCTTGGGGAATCACGCCGGCCATTTTGCCGGATGAAGGATAAGTCAACTCGCGCGGACGATGCTGCGTGCCATCGAAGTTATAGGAGTTGAAATACTCGGCGTTGAGTCCGTTCTTGCGGTCCTCGCCCTTGGACGTAAACAATGACGCGGCCGGAATCACCGCGAAGGTCGGCATGTTGGCGGCGAGATCGCTGCCCCGCGCGTAGAGTACTCGACTTCGCCCCAGCTTAGCTCGAATGCCGGCTAGCGGCGTAATGGGAGCTGTCGGAATGCCGTTGTAATTGCCGAGCAGCACATCGATGTCGTCGGCATTCGGGCCGATCACGGCCACAGTCTTGAGGCTCTTGCTCAGCGGCAGTGTTCGATTGTCATTCTTCAAGAGCACGATCGCTTTGCGCGCCGTCTCAAGCGCGAGTTGGCGATGCTCCGGGCTGTCGTTCACGCTGTACGGAATTTGCGCGTACTTCACCATTTCCGGCGGATCGAACATGCCGAGCTGAAAGCGGGCGCGCAGTAAACGCCGCAGCGACTTGTCAATCTCCGATTCGGCAATCAGGCCTCGGCGGACGGCGGGCAACAGGTTCTCGTATTCCACGCCGCAGTTCAGATCCGTCCCGGCTTTGATCGCTTTCGCAACGCCTTCGGGAGCCGTCGGAACCAATTTATGATTCAGGTAAATGTCGCCGACAGCCCCGCAATCTGAGACCACGTAGCCATTGAAACCCCACTTCTCGCGCAGAATATCTTGAAGCAGCATCGGGCTGGCGCAGGCCGGCAATCCGTCGACAGCGTTATAGGCGCACATAACTGAACGCGCGCCACCTTCTTTAACAGCGGCCTCAAATTGGGGCAGATACGTATCCCGCAGATCGCGCTCGTCAACCTTTACGTCGAATGTATGGCGCTCAGATTCGGGGCCGCTGTGGACAGCGTAATGCTTCGCTGTCGCGATCGTCTTGAGGTACTTCGGATCGTCGCCTTGCAGGCCTTTGATGAACGCCACCGCCATGCGGCCGGTCAGATAGGGATCCTCGCCATAAGTTTCCATGCCGCGTCCCCAGCGCGGATCGCGAAATATATTAATATTCGGTGTCCAGAAAGTAATGCCTTGATAGATATTGTGTTTGCCGCGGCGAATCGCCTCGTTATATTTAGCCCGGCCTTCGTCGGAAATCGCCGTGGAGACGCGGAACATCAGAGACGTGTCCCAGGTTGCGGCCAGTCCGATCGCCTCCGGAAACACCGTGGCGCGACCGTTGCGCGCAACGCCGTGCAGACATTCGTTCCACCAGTTGTAGGCCGGAATGCCGAGCCGCTCTATCGGAGCGGAATCGCTCATCATCTGCGAGACTTTCTCTTCCAGCGTCAGGCGCGAGAGAAGATCTTCGACGCGCTTCTCCGTGGAAGCATCGGGATTCAGATACAGTGGCTTCTCCTGCGAGAAGCAAGGCGAACAGACGGTGAGTGCAAGCAGTACCGTCGCCCACCGCGTGGTGGCTGGCATGAGTTTAAGATACATCCTATCGAATTTCCACGTAATCGAGAGCCGCGGGTTCTCCGCCGTCCGGAACGCCTTCGATGCGGATCTCATCTCCGGGGCGGAGCGCGATTCCACTAATCACGCGGCGGCTCGACGATGTCGAATCGATTTTGCGCGTTGGCAAATTATCGTCCGCGGCCCACTCGTCGATTAGCTGCGCGCCCACGAAGACGCGAAAATGCGAGACTCCGTTGTTCTGGTCGAAGTATCGAACGTTGATGGTATGCCAGCCGGGCGCGCCTTCATAGTTGAACTTCGCTTCACAACGGGCGGCCGCGCAGACGACCGCCTTACCTCCGGACGCGGCTTCCCATGGTGTGACGTCCTGCACCTCATATCCGTTCAGCTTCATGGATTCGGCCTCTTTTCGGCCAGGATAGTGCCCGACGCGTCCCTGTTGGTCGGCAATCCCGGATTCGCGCTGGAACCAACTGGTAACCGCGTCGCGCCATACTTCGGCCTGACCGGCCTGATACTCAAGCTGCTTCAGAATTTCTTCATAACGCTGGTCGTCGATGTGTCCTTTAAGCTGCTTCCACGCCTGGACGTAGATAGCGGCCGTCGCAGCGCCTTCATAATGCGAATCGTAAATATACTGGATCACCGTTTTTCCTGAATGAAGTACGTGCGTGTACGGTACGTGGCGCATGAAAAGAAGAAGATCGTCGGGGCAAGTTTCGAGCGATTCAAACATCCGCGCCACCTCTGGCCGATATTGGCCGATGTAACCAGTGCCGGTGGCCACCGTGCGATCCATGCCGACGCCATGTTCGTCGGCGCGATGCCACTGGCCCCAACCGTTACGTTCCGACGCTTCCACCGCGACGCCATAATGATTGCCGACGATGTCGGTGAGAGTCTGGAGACCCAGCGGTCCGGTGTAATTTTCGTAGGTGCGCCAGGAGGTGAGCTGGATTCTATTGACGGTCTCCATTACCAATGGGTCGGCCCCGAAAGTCAGGCGGGTCCATTCGTCGACGATTTGTTTTGGTGTCAGATCGGGATTCCATGCGAGCCGGCCGAACGCGTAAAGATTGGCTTGGGAAAGTTCGTTGCCGAACCAGTTCGTGTCCAGACCTACGTTTGAAACGCCGGCGAAAGCGGTAACTCGCGTTTTCACGCTGTCGAAATCGAGAGTCTCTTTCCACATCGGGGCGAGAAAAACGGTGTGCCGTGCTTGTCCGAAATATTCTTGCGTAATTTGCAGTTCGATCGCTTCGTTCGTTTTTTCGAGCGCGCCGAACAGAGGAGAGGCGGGCTCGCGGACTTGAAAATCGATGGGACCGTGCTTGATCTGGACCACCACGTTGTCGTCGAACTTGCCATCGAGATCGTGAAAATTGTCGTAGGCGGCGCGCGCGCGATCGTTTTTGAGATTGCGCCAGTCCATATGATGGTCGTATACAAAACCGCGATAAAACAAGAGTCCGCCGTGCGGTTTGAGCGCCCGCGCAACAACGTTGGCGGCGTCGGCGTGCGTTCTTCCGTAGGCGGATGGGCCCGCGCGACCTTCCGAATCGGCCTTCATCACGAAGCCGGCGAGGTCCGGAATCGCGCGATACACGTCATCGACTTTCGACTTCCACCATGCGATCACGCGAGGGTCAACGGGATCGAACGTGTCCAATCCGCCGAGAGTTTTCGGACTTCCGAAATCTACCGATAGCGCTACTTGAACACCCCAGGGACGGAATGCTTCGGCGATTCGCGCGATCTCGGATGCGAAATCGGGTGCGAGAATGCGTGGATCGGCGTTGACATCATTAATCGCGCAAGCTTTGATTCCGAGAGATGCGAGCAGACGTCCGTAATCGGAGACGCGGCTCAAATCGGCGCGGACGTGTTGGTTGTCCCAAAATATGGAGCGCCCGCCATACCCGCGCTCGATGGAACCGTCGAGATTGTCCCATTCATTGACCCAGCGTTGCGGCGCGCGGGGCGACTGCTGCTCATCAAGGTTTGCAACCGGCTCACCCAGCGCAATTTTTCGAAGCAGCGCGAACGCGCCATAGAGCACGGCGCGATCTGTCGATCCAGTGACCACCGTGTAGCGCACGGCGCCTGTGCCGATCGTCTTCAATAAATATCCGTCCGGCTTTAAGTCGACGAATTTCCACTGCCGCAGATTGGTGACAGTGCCTAGCACGATCGCGCTTTCGCGTAGCATGCCCGATTCAATCCGCAGCGTTCTTCCGGTCATGCCGCGAACACCTCGGATCAGTTCGTGCTGTGCACTCTCCACCAACTCTGAATCGCCGAACGTCGTAATGACGGCGGGGATGTTGTCGGTATTAACCGGCGCATAGCGCAGCCACGCATTGTGTCCGGTTTCCGCCTGCACGCTCGCGGCCGTAAATAGTACGGCGCAAACTCTTAACAACATACTGGCCGATCGTCAAACGGGTCCGCCCAGCGATCATTGGGAACCAGCGGATTCCAACCCGGCCGAGCAGGATCCTGATCGTAGGGATAGCCGCCTAGCTGCTGATAAAGTTCGCTGTATTCTCGCAGCTTTTCGCGATCAAGCTTGATGCCTAAGCCGGGCCCGTCAGGAACAGCGACCGATCCATTCTCATAGCGCATCAACCCGCCCGCGATAATGTCGTCCGTCAAATGATGATAGTGCGCGTCCGCCGCGAAACTCAGATTCGGGATGACTGCGCCGAGATGCAGCATGGTGGCGAGTTGGATTCCCAGTTCACCAGAGGAGTGAACAGCCACTCCCAATTGAAACGTCTCGCAGACACCCGCGGCTTTTACGCAAGCCCGGATGCCGCCCCAGAATGTCGTGTCGAGAAGGATCACATCCACGGCCGTGTCGAGCACATTGGCCGCGAGTTGTTCGAAGTTGACCACAACAGTATTGGTCGCGAGTGGAACCCGCACCTTCTCGCGGGTGCGGCGCATGCCATTCAGTCCGTACACCGGATCTTCCAGATAATCGTTGCGCAGACCTTCGATCGCCTGACCGAAACGAATGGCCTGCTCCGTGGACCACACCGCGTTGGGGTCGAACCGCAGCGAGTCTTCGGGGAATGCCGCGGCTAGAGCGCGATAGATCTCCAGTTCATGATCGGGATGAAAGACACCCGCCTTCATCTTGTGGGTCGTGAAGCCGTGACGTTGCTTTGCCGCGCGCACATACTCGATTACCTGGTCCGTTGTGCGCACTTCTCCCGCGCCGGTTCTTGGATTTGGATAGCGGAAGAAACAGTAAGTCGCGAATGGAATTCGATCGCGCAGCCGGCCGCCGAGAATGTCGCATACCGGCACGTTCCATGCTTGCCCCAGAATGTCGAGACACGCGAATTCCAATGCGGCCAGCACCTGCGTACGATTGTTATAAAGCGAAGCGGTTGGATTCGCGATGCGGAAACGCATCTCTTCGAGCCGTGCCGGATCGTGACCAACGAGGTATGATTTCATGGCGCAGAAAACAGCTTCGGCCGATTCACCGCCGCCGCCCATTTCACCGAGGCCGACCAGCCCGGTGTCGGTTTCCACTTCGACGATGGTGCGCACAAAGCGGCCCCAATGGCAGCCGTTCGCGTGACGTAAAGGAGCTTCGAGCGGCACAGTAACTGTGGTCGCACGGATGTCCCGGATCTTCATGTTCTGTTTCATCGTACAACCGAAACAGCTACAATAACCGATTACGAAAACTCTTATCGCTACGTTAAAGAACCGGCCTACCGGGCAACCGCTCCCTGCCGGTCACGGCTCGGAACGGAGCGGACGGAGTTCTACGTCAGGTTGGGGGGCTCTCTTCATCATCCTGGCAAGTGCGGCGGCGCAGCCTGCTCGCGACTATCCGGTTAAGCCGGTTCCGTTCACGGACGTTCACGTTACCGATGGTTTCTGGGCTCCCCGGATTGAAACCAATCGCAAGGCGACCATCCCGTTTGCGTTTCATAAAGAGGAAGAGACCGGCCGCATCGACAATTTCGTTCGAGCGGCTAAGTCGATTCACGGTGAGTCATTCGAGAATCACAAATACCCGCCCTATCCGTTCGACGATAGCGATGTGTACAAGGTGATTGAAGGCGCTTCTTATACATTGAGCGTTCAGCCCGATCCGAAACTCGATGCCTATCTGGACGATTTGATTGCAAAGATCGGCGCGGCGCAGGAAAAAGATGGGTATCTCTACACGGCCCGCACCATCGATCCTTTACACCCGCACCCGTGGTCCGGAAATCAACGCTGGATTCTGGAAGGAGTCAATAGTCACGAACTTTACGACCTCGGCCATCTGTATGAAGCGGCGGCCGCGCACTACCAGGCGACCGGCAAACGTACACTGCTCGACATCGCGCTTCGAACGGCGGATTTGCTCGATCGAACGTTCGGTCCAGACAAGCAGGCTATATGGCCCGGGCACCAGATTATTGAAATGGGTCTGGCAAAGCTCTACCGTGTCACCGGCGATCCGCGTTACTTAAATCTTGCGAAATTCATGCTCGATTCACGCGGTCCTCAGAGCACCGAAGAAGGCGCCGGTAACCCCTACGTTGAGGCGCATCTGCGTGTGGTCGACCAGACGGAAGCTGTGGCGGGCGGTCATGCGGTGCGGGCAACCTATATGTACTCGGGGATGGCCGACGTCGCCGCGCTCACGGGCGACGCCGCGTACGTCAATGCTCTCGATCGCATCTGGGATAACGTCACTCAAAAGAAGCTGCATATTACCGGAGGGATCGGAGCGCGGGCAGAAGGCGAGGCGTTTGGTGACGACTATGAGTTACCGAATTTGACTGCATACAACGAGACTTGCGCGGCCGTTGGCAACGATTATTGGAACCATCGACTGTTCCTGTTACACGCCGATGCTAAATATATCGACGTGATGGAACGCACCCTCTATAACGGTCTTATTTCCGGCGTGTCACTCGACGGTACGACATTCTTCTATGAGAATCCGTTGGAGGCTACGGGCCAAGCCAAGAAAGACCAACGGAGTCCCTGGTTCGGCGTCGCATGTTGCCCTGGCAACATAACCAGGTTCATGGCTTCCGTGCCTGGCTATGTTTATGCGCAGCGCGGCGATTCGGTTTGGGTGAACTTGTTCATGGCAAATCATGCCGATATCAAAATGGACAACGGGAGTAACTTGAACATCGTTCAAGAGACCCGTTATCCATGGGACGGCGCGGTTAGAATGACCGTTAATCCCGAGGCGCCGGCTCGTCTGACCGTCAACGTTCGCATCCCCGGTTGGGCTCACAACGAACCTATACCAACGGATCTTTATCGTTTCGCGGACACGGTGAATGCGCACGCGGTTCTAAGACTCAATGGCAAACCAATTCCGATCAAACTGGACAAAGGATATATTGCACTGACTCGCACATGGAAGAAGGGGGACATCATCGAGTTGAATCTTCCGATGCTGGTGCGCAGGGTGGTGGCAAACAGTCGCGTTGAAGCTGACCGGGGACGCGTGGCCATCCAGCGCGGCCCTTTGGTCTACGCGGCCGAGTGGACTGACAATCCGAACGGTAAAGTTCGGAATCTCATGCTCCCGGATTCATCGCGTCTGGTTGCCAGATTTAACTCCAGCCTCTTAAAGGGCGTCACGGTGGTGGAGGGAAGGGCCATCGCACTTACTTACGACGCTAAAGGCAATGTCGTCAAAACGCCTCAGGCATTCACCGCCATCCCTTACTATGCGTGGGCGAACCGCGGCCGCGGTGAAATGATCGTGTGGATTCCGAACTCCATGGCAAGCGGCGCGCCTGCCAGGTAAGAGAGTATTGAGGAGCACGCTTCCTGACGGGCGCGGCTCGGCTACGGCGTTCGTGGTCGTTGGTTCGTAGTTCGTCGTTGGGAAACGGGAACCGCTTCCTGCCGGGCGCGGCTCGGAATGGAAAACTAACGCGAAACAACAACCACTGTGGAAGGGTCTAAGAACTTGCCGCCCTACCCGCGCCGGCGGATCAGCGACCGGGCCTCACTCTGGATCCCGTCGCCTGTGGAGGACTAATGAAAACAATTCGGAGAGTTTCTACCTGTGTGCCATTGCTGTGCCTGAGCACATTGTTTACCATGAACGGATCTGCGCAGAACGGCCCCATTACTGTTAGCCCGTCTCAACTGACTTTCAACACTAGCACCAACGGCACTACAGGGTCACAGAACCTGCTCGTGGTATCCAATAACGCGTCTGCCGTCGGCTTTACGGCCACAACCTTTCCGAGCGGCACGTGGTTATCGGTCACTCCGACCAGCTCGACAACGCCGCAAGTACTTTCTGTTTCTGTCAACGCCGGGTCCATGGCGGCCGGAGCATACGCCGGTTTCATCGCCATCGCTTCGGGCAGCAGTTCTTCAACCGTGCCCGTTATATTGAACGTGAATTCAGCCGGCTCCTCGCCGATCGTGGCCACGCCGGCCAGCGTGTCTCTCAATTTCGAGATGGGTTCCACGGTCCCTCAGAGCCAGCAGGTGTCCATCTCGAGTTCGGGGACATCCAATCTCACGTTTACCGCAACTACTTCGACAAACAACAACGGCAATTGGCTTTCCGTGAACCCCTCATCCGGCACCACGCCGACCTCGGTAACTATCAGCGTGAATCCTTCGAACCTCACGGCTGGAGCTTATTCCGGCGCGGTGGCGATCAATTCGCCTGGCGAGACGGGAATCCCGATACCGGTGCAGGTGAATATTGCATCTCCATCTACTATCGACGTCACTCCGGCACAAGTGAACTTCGCGTATCAATTGGGCACTACGGCGCCCACCGCGCAAACACTGAATGTCACCGCCGCGGGCGGAGGAACCATAAGCTTCACGGCCACGCCGACGTATTCAAGCTCATCTTCGTGCGGCAATAATTGGCTGGTGGTGTCACCACAGAGCAGTGCGACTCCGAGCGCGGTAAGCGTCCAAATCAACACGTCCGCATTGCCCGCCGGCGAGTGTACCGGGATTATCAACATCTCCGCGCCCGGCGCTTCAAACCCGACCCAATCCATCCCCGTCAATTTATTAGTGAGCACCAACCCGCTATTGCAAGTGCCCTCAGTGGGACCGACGTTCAATTATCAATTAGGGACGGGAACGCCGGCATCGCAAACCGTACAGGTGACCAGTTCCAGCACGGCGCTGGGATTCACCGTCGCAGCGGCCCCAGTTAGCAACGGTCCGGCGTTTCTAAATGTTACGCCAAGCACGGGTACCACGCCCCAGGCTCTCACGCTTTCGATTAATCCAACGGTTCTGGATGGGCTCGCGCCGAACACCTACGCGGAAAACGTCACGGTAAGCTCGACTGGCGCAGGCAATCCCGCTCAGACCTTTACCGTAACTCTGATTGTGAGTAACAATCCGGCGCTGACGGCGAGCCAATCTACGGTGACATTTAACTATCAGATAGGCCATTCGAGCCCAACCAGCCAGACTGTCACGCTGACGAGCACCGGAGCGCCGTTGGCTTATAACGTAACCACCAGCACCACCAGCTGCAGCGGCTTCCTGACAGCGACTTCGGCGTCCGGAATTACGCCGGTGCAGCCCGGTCAAACGTCTCAGATCGTGATCGGTGTCAACACTACGGGGTTGACAACTCCGCAGACCTGTAACGGCACGGTGACAATAACGGCACCGGGCTCTACCGGATCGCCGCTTACGATTCCAGTGACCCTCAATGTCAGCAGTACGCCGTTATTAAACTCCAGTCCCACGGCTATCAATATCGTTGCGGTCACCGGTTCCATCGCTACCACCACTCAACAGATCTCGTTAGTGAGCACGGACGGCACTACGCCGCTCCAGTTCACTGCCACGGCTGTCACGAGCCCGGCTGGTCTTACGTGGCTTTCGGTGACTCCGAACACAGGGTCGACGCCTGCCACATTAAATGTCGGAGTAAATGCCACGGATCTTCCGGCCGGCATTTACAATGGCAGCATCAAAATCACTAGCACGTCGTCTAACGTCCCATCCCAGACCATTCCAGTAACACTGACGGTGGGATTGGGAACCGTGACCGTCGCACCGGCGAGTCTCGCATTCAGCCAGCCCTTGGGCGGGTTGGTTCCCTCCGGCCAGACCATTACGGTTACGGGTATTCCAACCGGCGCTACTGTCGGCGCTGTCGCTACCATGCTGAATGGAGCTGGCTGGCTGACTGTCAGTACATCGGGCAGCACGGTTACAGTCGCTTCCAATGGAAACTTGTTGGCGCAGGGGACTTACTCGGGCGTGGTCACAATCTTTGTCCCGGGAGCCGTGAACAGTCCTGTCTATGTTCCGGTTACCTTCACCGTGGGAGGAGCTCCGATATTTACGCTGACCCCGGCCACGGTGAACTTCACTTACCAACTCAATTCACTGCTGCCGCCGGCTCAGACTATCCAAGTTTCGAGCACCAGCGGCAGTGTTCCGTTTAGCGCCGTTGCTATCGCCGCTCCTGGAACGGCGAGCAATGGAATCGTGTTCGTTACAGTGACTCCAACCAGCGGGAACACGCCGGGAAATATTTCCCTCTCACTTATACAGTCCGTAGTGCAGACGCTTGCGGCTGGCACTTACACCAATACGATTAATCTCACATCGAGCGCTGCCGGGGCTATTCAGCCTCTGACAGTCATGCTGACCGTGACCTCGGCCGGACCGCCCACGGTCACAGCCATTACCAGTGCGGCCGACTTCCTCGCTACCAGCGTATCGCCTGGCGAGTTGGTCACTATATTCGGCACTAACATCGGCCCGGCGACTCCCGCCGGTCTGAAACTAACATCGCCGGGTACCGTCGCGACCACTTTGAGTAACACCGGCGTCACATTCAATGGTGTCGCCGCGCCGCTCTTCTACGTCTCGGCAAACCAGATCAACGCGGTCGTTCCTTATGAAGTGGCGATGCTTTCCACTGCGTCCGTCGTAGTCATGAATAATTCGACAACGTCGGCGACTTTCCAGGTCAACGTTACTCCGGCCGCTCCGGCGATCTTCTCGGAAGGTTCGAATGGCAGCGGGCAGGGCGCGATCCTCAACCAGAACTCGACCGTAAACAGCGCAGGCAATCCGGCCGCTCCCGGTTCGGTGATTGCGATTTACGCGACGGGCGAAGGTCAAACCAATCCCGCGGGAGTTACCGGGGCGGTTACGCCGTCCACCGGGACTTCCTTCCCGAAACCGGTGCTGCCAGTGACAGTGACGATCGGGAACCAACCGGCCACCGTCTTGTTCGCGGGCGAGGCGCCCGGCTTGGTCTCCGGCGTACTGCAGGTTAATGCGATGATTCCCGCTGGTATTGGAGCGGGGAATCAGCCTGTGGTGTTGAGTATCGGCGGGGTTATGAGTCCGAACGTAATTACCGTCGCAGTGCAGTAAGTCAACGTCATATTGAATGGGGGCGCTCCGGGATCAATCCGGAGCGTCCCTGCACCTGGCGACGACCAAAGTTATATCGTCGTATTGCTCCTGGACACTGAATCGATTGACGTCGTCGAGGATGGAGGTAAGTAGTCTGCTCGGCGGCAGTTCCCAATGACGCCGCGCCGCTTTTATCAGACCCTCTTCGCCGAATTCGTCTCCACGGCCGTTGAACGATTCGGTGACGCCGTCGGTGTACAAGACGAGTGTGTCGCCTGGGAAGAAGTGACATTCCGCTACTGCGCAATTCCAAGTCTTAAAAAGTCCTAGAACGGTTGCAGTTGAATCCAGCTTCTCGAGGGAGCCATCGCACCGAAACAGCAATGCGGAGAGATGACCGCAATTCGCATAACGAAGACGCCGCAGCGTGTTGTCATATTCTCCAAAGAAGAGAGTGGCATAGGCGCCGTCGGACGTATTCTCATAGAAGAGCCGGTTCACAGATTCCAGGAATCGCTGAGGCTCTCCGGCGATGGCGCATTGGCTGCGCAGATTTGCTTGCAGATTGGCCATCAGGAGAGCGGCCGCAATTCCTTTTCCGGCAATGTCGCCGATAACCAGCCCCAATTTTTCGCGGC
>JBEKUT010000159.1:0-14339 GCA_049514735.1 Bryobacteraceae bacterium | reverse complement strand
ACAAGACCGCCGCGTTTATCGGCAGCGTCTTCCTGGAACGCCAGATGGGCCTCGACCAGGGTTTCGATACCTACGACAGTCCCTTCAACTTCGAAGCCTTCTCCCATCTTTCCGGTGAGATGTACTTTGGCGGCACCGAGAGCCCCTATTCCGTCCGCGACCGCCGCGACGGAGCCCTCGTGATCCAAGCCGCCCTGCGCTGGCTCGCCGCGAATCGCGAACAGCCAGTCTTCGTCTTCATTCACCTCTTCGATCTGCATACGCCCTACGTCGTTCCCGAAGCCGTGGCGCGGCGCAAGGGCATCTCGCGCTACGATGCGCAGCTCGAATACGAAGATGAACTGATCGGCAGGTTGAAAAAAGCTCTCGTGCAGAATGGCTGGTGGGACAAGTCGCTCTCCATCCTAGTGTCGGATCACGGCGAAGGACTCGGCGATCATGATGAATCGAGCCACGGCTATTTCATTTACCAAAGCACGCTGCATGTGCCCGTGATTTTTCATTGGCCCGCTGATGCGCCCGCGCTCCCTGCAATCGTCCCAAGCCCCGCCGGTTTGATCGACATCGCGCCCACGATTCTCGATTTTCTACACGTCCCCGCGCCTCCTGCCTTCGAAGGGAACAGCCTGATCAGCGCCCCATCCACGCCGCGCGCGGTTTACAGCGAGACCCTGCACACGCACGATGCGTTCGGCTGGGCGCCGCTTCGCAGCGTGCGTCTCGGCGAATATAAGTACATCGAAGCGCCGCATCCGGAGCTGTACGACCTCGCCAAAGACGCCAGCGAACGAAACAATATCGTCGCCGCGAACCCTGCCCAGGCCCGCGCGCTTCGTTCTGAAATCGCAAAGTTGCTGGCGCGTTATCCCCGGCGCGGTCCCTCTACAACGGCCGGCACGACGCCGCAAACGGAAAAGCTTCTCGCCTCTCTCGGTTATCTCGCGCACGGGCCGGGCACACGCGCATCGGACACCGGACCCGATCCCAAAGATCGCCTGGCGGAATACAAGCTCTACCAAAATGCCATTCTCGACGTCGAGGACCATCATCTGGATACCGCCGTCGCAAAGCTACAGCAGGTACTCGCGCAGGACGCCACAAACACTTTGGCGCGCCGCGATCTGGCTGTCTGCTATCTTGATCTCCACAATTATGCCAAGTCCCGCGCGAGCTTTGAACAAGTGCTGAAAGCAGCTCCTGACGATTATCCGGCGCAATTCGGGCTGGGCATCGTAGATAAACATCTGGGGCTCCTCGACGAAGCGCGCGCGCATTTCGAAGCCGCGTGCCGCATCGCCCCGCATGCCGAACAGTGCCGCCGTGAGCTCGACGCGTTGAAGCCGAGGGCCAATTGATCTACATCGGCCCCGGCGCGGGCTTCGCGTTCTTCGGCTCGTTTCTCGGCGTTATCGTTTCGTTTTTCTTAACGGCGCTGTCATTTGTCCTCTGGCCCTTCCGAGCCGCGCTGAACATGGTCCGCGGCAACCGCGGCTTCCGAAAAGCGCGCATCCAACGCCTCATCTTTCTAGGACTCGACGGCCTCGATCCGCGCCTCACGGAACGCTACATGGCCGCGGGTAAACTGCCGAATCTAGCGAGGCTAAAAGAGCAAGGCTCGTTCCACCGTCTCCGCACCACGTTCCCATCCTTGTCGCCCGTAGCATGGTCGACCTTCGCCACCGGCGTCAATCCCGCTCGCCACAACATCTTCGACTTTCTCAATCGCAGCCTCAAATCATATTTGCCGGAATTGTCGTCGTCGAAAGTCCGCCCCTCGCGCCGCATTCTGAAGATCGGCCGTTTCCGCATACCGCTCGACCGCCCCGTGATCGAGATGCGCCGCAAGAGCCAGACATTTTGGAAGATTCTGGGCGATCGCTCCATCGGCAGCACCATCCTGCGCGTGCCCATCACGTTTCCACCTGAGAACTTCGACGGCCGCCTGCTCTCGGCTATGTGTACGCCCGATCTGCGTGGAACGCAGGGCAGCTTCTCGCAGTTCACCACCCGCTTAGACCGGCCCACGTTTGAGAGCGGCAGCCGCTACCCGTTGCAGCGCTGCGGCGAATATTTCGAAGGTTCGCTCGAAGGACCCGGCGATGACATTCCTTTCCGCATCCACGCGTCCACGCATGAAATCGAAATCCGCGGCGTCAAACATAAACTGCGGCCCAACGAATACTCGCCCTGGATCAAGCTAAATTTCAACTCCGCGCATGGCATCGCGCGCTTTCTGATAACGGAAATCACGCCCGAGTTTTCGCTCTACGTCACGCCCTTGCAGATCGATCCCGAATCCCCCGCCCTGCCCATCAGCCATCCCGCCTACTACGCCGCTTATCTGGCGAAGCTGCTCGGCTCCTTCTCTACCGTCGGAATGGCGGAGGACACCTGGGCGCTCAACGAGGGCGTCATCGACGAGGCGGCCTTTCTCGATCAGGCTTACCAGATCCTGGCCGAGCGTGAAGCGATGTTCGAAAATGCACTGTCCCATTCGACGCGCGGCGTCGTCGCCTGCGTCTTCGACACCAGCGATCGCGTGCAGCACATGTTTTATCGTCACCTCGAAGGCGGCGACACGCGTTGGAGTGGCGCAATCGAAGACCTCTACGTCCGCATGGACCGCCTCGCCGGCAAAGCCATGGATCACGCCGGCCCCGACACCATCCTCTTCGTTCTTTCCGACCACGGCTTTTGCAGTTTCCGCCGAGCGGTGAACCTGAATTCGTGGCTGCATCAGAACGGCTATCTCACGCTCGCAGCCGACGGCATCGATTGGAACCGCACACGCGCCTACTGCCTCGGCCTCAGCGGTCTCTACATCAACACCAAGGGCCGCGAAGCCTGCGGCATCGTGGAGAAAGGCGCGGAAGCCGAGGCTCTCAAAAAAGAGCTGATCGCAAAACTCACCGGTCTTCAAGACGACAACGGCGAGACCGCCATCCGCCACGTCTACGCCACCAACAAGCTCTATCAAGGCCCTTATCTCGACGCCGCGCCCGACCTCATCATCGGCTACAACGAGGGCTATCGAACATCGTGGGACGCCGCGGTCGGCAAGGTATCCGCGATCGTCATCGAAGACAATCCCAAAGCATGGAGCGGCGATCATTGCGTCGACCCCGTTCTCGTCCCCGGCGTCCTCTTCTGCAATCGCCCCATCGACGCCGCAGATCCCGGCATCGAAGACATGGCGCCCACGGCCCTGTGGCTCTTCGGCGTAACGCCGCCCGCGTGGATGGAAGGAACGCCGGTGTTCCGCGCCACATGAAGCAAATCGCGGCAATCGCTTTGCTGCTGCTCCTCGCCACTTGCGGCCATCCAACTTCCCAAGCCCATGGCAAGCGCGTGATCGTAATCGGCGTAGATGGCATGGACCCGAATTTTCTGGAACGGCATTGGAGCGCGCTGCCCAACCTCGCCCGTCTCCGCGATTCCGGCGGTCTCACGCGCCTGGCCACCACTACACCGCCGCAGAGCCCGGTCGCGTGGTCGACATTCATCACGGGCGCCGATCCCGCCCAACACGGTCTCTTCGATTTTGTCCATCGTGACCCTTCCACATTGCAGCCGCTGTCCTCGATGGGCGAGACCATCGAGCCCGCGCATCAAATCGCCATCGGACCGTACCTGCTGCCGCTGTCTGGAGCGCGCGTGCGATCATTCCGCGTAGGCCAACCCTTCTGGCAGATTCTGGCCGATCGAGGCATTCCCGTCACTGTCGTGCGCATGCCGACGAATTATCCGCCCGCAAGCGCAGGTGACGAACTGGCCGGCATGGGAACGCCCGATCTCGAAGGGACCTTCGGCACTTTCGCCTATTACACCGACGATCCGGAACAGCCCGCCGGCGAAGTCTCCGGTGGACGCATCATCGCAGTGGGCCGCGTCAAAGATCGGGTTATACTTCCGATCGCCGGCCCCATCGACACCCTTCGCCGCGACCGCCATTCCGCCAATCTTGAAATGACCGTCGACGTCGATCCGACTGAGCCCGTCGCGCGATTCCAAATCAGCGGCCACCAGTTCATCTTGCGGCAAGGCGAGTGGTCGCCGTGGATACACGTGCGTTTCCAACTCATCCCGCATCTCGCCAGCATCGCGGCAATGTTTCGCATCTACGCGCGCGAACTGCAGCCCGGGTTTCGCGTCTACCGCTCGCCCTTGAACGCCGATCCAGCAGACCCTGCGCTGCCGATCTCCACTCCCCCGCGCTGGAGCCGCGACCTTGCGAGCCGCGTCGGCCCGTTCTATACCCAGGGAATCGAAGAGGACACCTCGGCCTTGCGTCAAGGCGCGCTCACGCTGCCGGAATACCTGGAGCAAACCCGCCTCGTCTCCACCGAACATCACAAAATTCTCAACGACTGCCTCGACCATTTCCAAGACGGCTTCCTCTTCTTCTACTTCTCCGAGGTCGACCAAAACTCGCACGTATTGTGGAAACGCCACGACTCGGAATTGCTTGAAACATATCAATCGGTCGATCGCGCCATCGGCAACGTCCTCGACCGCGCGGCCGGCGCCACCATCATCGTAATGTCCGACCACGGCTTCGCCGCCTTCGACCGCGCCGTGAATCTGAATACCTGGCTGCAGCGCGAAGGCTACCTGAATAAGGCGTACGCTATGGGATTGAACGCGCTCTACATCAACCTCGCCGGACGCGAAAAGAACGGCATCGTGCAGCCCGGCCCGCAAAAAGATGCCCTCATCGCGGACCTGATCCACAGGCTTCTCGCATTCCGCGATCCAGTTACAAATCAACCCGTGATCCTCGACGTCACATCGCCCGGAAGATCCACCAGCCCCTACGAACCCGACCTTATCGTCGGATACGCCCCGCCCTATCGAGCATCCTGGGAGACGGCCCTAGGCGCCGCGCCTGCCAACGTCATCGAGCAAAACAACGACGCCTGGATTGGCGACCACTGCATGTCCGCCTCGGCCGTTCCTGGCTCCCTACTAGGCACGCGCAAGCCCCGCCTCACAGACCCCAGCTTGAAGGATCTGCCCGTGACCATACTGAAAGAGTTCGGTATCGCACCGGACACAGCAATGACCGGCCGGGCCATATATTAACGTATGTCGAAATCCCTCAAACTCAATCCCGATCTCTTGCGTCGCGTCACGGAACACGCGGAAAAGGCCGGCTATAGTTCGCCCGAAGAGTTCATCGAGCACCTCATCGAAAAGGAACTAGCGCGCACGGAAGAAACCGAAGCGCACGAAGAAGTGGAGCGCCGCCTGAAAGGCCTGGGTTATCTCGATTGATCGGCCTCGTCGCAATCAGCGCAGTGAGCGGACTCCTAGCGGCCTGGGTCTTCCGCCGCTTCACAAACCTCACCGCCCTACGCAAAACGGTCCGCCAAATCCACGCCCACTTCCTCGAATTCCGCCTCTTCTTCGACGAGCCGCGACTCATCTGGCGCGCCCAGAAAGATCTGATCAAAGCGAATCTCCGCTTCTGCGCGCTCCTGCTCCCGCCGACGCTAATACTGGTCCTCCCCATGACATGGCTGACCATCCAGCTCGACGCCATGTACGGAACAGCGCCACTGCGCAACGGCGAACCAGCCATCGTGACCGCGCAACTAACAACCGACCTGCAGCCCGAAGACGCCCAGAGCATCCTCGAAGCGCCTAAAGGAATCGCCGTCGAAACCCCGCCCGTACGCATCACGAGCAACCGCCAAATCGCCTGGCGCATCCGGCCGCTGCAAACCTTTAACGGCCACCTGACTTTCACCCTCCGCGGCGTCACGCTCACCAAATCCATCAAGCCCGGCCGCCGCGAACGCCCGCTCCTCGCATTCCTGATGCATCCCGAAGAGTCACGCCTACCCGCCGGCAGCGTCGTGTGGCTCGGAATCGATTATCCCAAGAAATCCCGTCAATGGATCGTATTGTTCCTAGCCATCTCCACCGCGGCTGCGCTCGCAGCCATGCGCTGGTTTCTCTGAAATGAACACCCGCGATTACATCACAATCGTGAGCGGAGTCCCGCGCTCCGGAACATCGCTCATGATGCGCATGCTCGAAGCCGGCGGCATCCCCGCGCTCACCGACAACATCCGCCAACCCGACGCCCACAATCCGCACGGCTACTACGAGTACGAACCGGTGAAGCGTCTCGCCACCGACTCAACATGGATGGAATCAGCGCGCGGCAAAGCCGTGAAAATCATCTTCGCGCTCCTGCGCCATCTGCCACCCGGACTCGAATACCGCGTGATCTTCATGGATCGCGACCTAACTGAAGTCTTCGATTCCCAGCGCGAGATGCTCGCCGCTCTGCGCGACCCTGCCGCATCGCAGCACGAAACGCGCATAATCGCAACGCTCGCGCAAGAAGTCCACGCCGTAAAGCAAAACCTCGCAGCGCGCCCCTCAACCACTATGCTCAACGTCCCCTATGCGGACCTCGTGACCGATCCCACAGAATGGACCGCCGAGATCTCGCGCTTTCTGAGCGGTGACCTGAACGAAGCGGCGATGGCCCTCCTAGCCGACCCAGTACTTTATCGCCACCGCCGCCGCGCGAAATAGAGAACCAAAGTACCGCCAAACAGCGTCCAACCCAAACGGAGGAACTATGTCCCAAAAGCTCTGGCTTGCCGCAATCGCCCTGAGTGCGTTCACAACCTTGACCGCGCAGGAACCACCACCCCTACCGTCCGGAAACAGCGAGATCGTCAAAATGTTAAGCGCTGGTGTGCCGGAAAGCACCATCCTCTCGCAAGTTGAATTGTTGGCGGAACGCGGCTCCAGCTTCGATGTCTCGCCGTCGGCAATCGTCGAATTGCAGCGGCGCGGCGCCTCCGAAAAAATAATGAATGAAGTCATCTGGGCGCAAGCAACCATCGTTCCCACAATCGACATTCCGGTCCCGCGCGGCGTTTTCTATCGCTCCGGCACAGCCGCGACCCCCCTCAACTCGTTTCTCCTATGGCCTGAGGTGAGCCGGCGCTGGACCACTTGGCCCTTCTTTGGACCCGCCGACAAGCATGTCGCTCTCAGCGCCTCGCCCGGAGTAGTGCAAGTTTCCGATTCCACGCCGACGCTAGTCGTTCAGGGATTCGGCGGCGACGAAGACTGGCAACTGGTCCACATCAAGCGCGGATCGGACTATCGCGAAGTGCATGTCAAAACGCACGGCATGTTCAGCAACGACTTCTTCAGCGACTCGGTTTTCGACCGCAACGACCTGCGTCCCGTAGCCTTCGCGCCAGCCGGAGCGAAGTCGTTCACGGTCCGGCCAACCGCCGCGCTCGAAGCCGGCGATTACGCATTATGCGGCGGCCTTCCCGAAGGCGGCTGGATGCGAGCCTGCTACGAGTTCCACATCGGCAGCGCCGTCCAGTAGCCGCTAACAGAACCACGACCGTAAGGGAGTGGCAGCCTACGAACGTTCGATCCTTCTCCGCGCCCGGCAGGGTCTGTGAAACAATCAGCGCCTGCGTCCCCTTGCTCACGCGCGGGGTTCCGTAACACTTCGGAACCGCGACGGTAACGGAGCGCAAACTGCCGATAAATTCACAGACCCGGCACGAAGCGGTCCCGTTAGTCGTTTGCCGAACTACGAACTACGAACCAGCAACTACGAACGCTTTAGCACGAACGCCTCAGCCCGAACGCCGTCGCCCCAACACCGTCAAACTCCCGATAAACGCCAGCACCGCCGCGCCAAAAAAATACAGCGCCTCCCGGAAACCCGCCGCATTTCCGAAAGTATACGAGCTAAACATGTAGCCGCGAAACAGCATCACCACCACGAACAGCGCCCAAAGTGGAAACAGAAATCGCAGCCAGCCCATCACCGCCAACACCGTGCAAACGATTCCAAGCAGACCCAGACCCGTGAGCCAGTGCGTGAGCGATGCGCCCGTCCACGGAAGCAACTCCATGCTGACGTCGTGTCCATGCGTTGCGCCGATGATCCCCAATACCAGGGCGATCAGTGAAAGTACGAATTCGAAGGCATAGCTGTACAAACGTAGGATCAGCGATAAGGCCCGCAAGTACCCTCCTGCGAAGGCGGAAACGTTATTGTAACTGAGAGCGGCCGCCATCGCGCGCGACAATAGAAAGATTATGGAGCAACTCGCCCTCGCCTGGGCGCCGCAACGTCGCACTTACACCGTAGCCGAGTTGAACGCGCGCATCCGCGGTCTTCTGGAAGACGAGTTCGACGACGTCTGGGTTGCCGGAGAAATCTCCGGCTGCCGCATGGCCGCGAGCGGGCACTGCTACTTTACCCTCAAAGACAAGGAAGCCCAACTAAAATGCGTGTGCTTCCGCATGTCCCTCCGCTATCTGAAATTCAAACCGCGCGACGGCATGGCCGTGCTGGCGCGTGGACGCATCGATGTGTTCGAAGCTCGCGGCGAATATCAATTGCTCGTCGAAGTGATCGAGCCGCAAGGACACGGCGCGCTGCAATTCGCCTTCGAGCAGCTCAAACAAAAGCTCGCCGCGGAGGGTCTCTTCGACAACGCGCGCAAGCGTCCCATCCCGAAGCTGCCGCAACGAATCGGATTGATCACGTCTTCGTCAGGCGCCGTAATCCGCGACATGATCCAAATCCTGGAGCGCCGCTTTCCCGGCTTGCACCTGCGGCTTTACCCCGTCCTGGTGCAAGGTGAAGGCTCCGTCGAAGCGGTCTGCCGCGCGCTCGATTTCTTCAGCCGTGGCGCCTGGGCGCAAGTTGTGATCCTTGCGCGTGGAGGCGGCTCGCTCGAAGATCTCTGGACCTTCAACGAAGAAGCGGTCGCGCGGGCGATCGCGGCCAGCGAAGCGCCCGTCATCTCCGCCATCGGACACGAGACCGATTTCACCATCGCCGATTTTGTCGCGGATCTTCGCGCGCCCACGCCATCGGCCGCCGCGGAACTCGTCGTCTGCACGCGGCAGGAGCTGCTCGAAAAACTCGCCGCGTCGCAGCAGAAAATGCTGCAAGTCGCCCGCTATCGCATCGCGATGGCCGGACGGCGTCTCCACCAGCAAGGCCTGGACCGCATGACGTCAACCTTGCACCGCTCCATCGGACGGCGTCTGCAGCGCGTCGACGAAATGGAATACCGCCTGCGCGATCGCCTTCGCGACGACGTTTCCTCGCGCCGCCGCCGCTTGGAAGCCCTTCTCTCTCGACTCCGCCGCCAGGATTTGCGCCTGCGTTTTGCCGAAACCCGCCGCCGCATCGAGGCCGCCAACAACGCCTTGCAGCACCGCATGCGCATGCGCTTGACGCGCTCTCACGGCAAGCTCGATCCCCTCATCGCGCACCTCACCCAGTTAAGTCCCTTGAAAATTCTGGAGCGCGGCTACGCGATCGTGACCAATGAGCAGGGCCAAATTGTAAAATCGCGAGAGCAGGCGCCCATCGAAACCAACGTCGCGATCCGCCTCGCTCAAGGCCGTCTGAAAGCCGAGGTCACTGAATAAACATGCGCATCTTGACTGTTGTGGTTCTATTTACCGCATCACTTCAATGCCAGCAAGCAATCCAAATCAAGAAGATCGATCAGTTCTACGTTCTAGGTTTGTCGGTTCGCACCGACAACGCCCTCGAGATGACCGGTCAAGGGAAAATCGGAAACCTCTGGCGCCAGTTCAGCGAGCGGAAAATCGCGGTTGGAAAGGATATTTACGCCGTCTACTCCAACTATGAAAGCGATCAAAACGGCGCGTACAACTACCTGCTAGGATACAAAGTACCCTCCATCGAAAAAATCCCACCAGGCCTGACCGCCGTCAAAATACAAGCCGGAAAATATGCAATCGTTCCCTCCGAACGCGGTCCCGCACCGAAGGTCGTGCCGGAAGTCTGGAAACGAATCTGGGCCCTGACGCCAACCGAGTTGACCCGTCCCCGCGCCTTCAAGACAGATTTCGAATTATACCGTCCCGCAACCGGCGATGGTCCGGTTGACGTTTTTATCGGTCTCCGTTAAGCCCATGCGCGCCCTTGTCCTCGAACGCTACAACGAATCCTTCAAGCTCACTGAAGTAACTCGTCCCGCAGCCAACCCTAACCAAGTCCTGGTCCGAATCAAAGCCAGCGGCGTAAATCCACTGGATATAAAAATCCGAACCGGGCAAGCAACTCATGCTAGGGTAACCCTCCCAGCCATCCTAGGGATCGACTTGGCCGGCACGGTCGAGGCTGTCGGCTCGAATGTAACCGCGTTCAAGCCGGGCGACGAAGTATACGGAATGACGGGAGGCGTCGGCGGCTTGCAAGGTTCGCTTGCCGAGTTTGCCGCCGTCGACCCAGATTCGTTGGCCATCAAGCCGGCTGGGCTTTCCATGCGTGAAGCCGCGGCCCTCCCGCTCGTCTTCATAACGGCCTGGGAGGGTCTCGTAGACCGCGCCAATGTCCATGCCGGACAAAAAGTCTTGGTACACGCCGGAGCAGGCGGAGTTGGTCACGTTGCCATACAAATCGCGCGCGCCTTTGGAGCCCAGGTCTACGCGACGGTCGCCCCGGACAAAGTGAAAATCGCCGAGCGTCTCGGCGCCACAGCGATCGACTACAAGACCCAATCCGTCGCCGATTACGTAGCTCAACACACCAATTCCGAAGGCTTCGACATTGTCTTCGACACCTTGGGCGGAGCCACTCTCGACAATTCTTTCGAATCCGTGCGCACCTACACCGGACACGTGGTGAGTTCTCTCGGCTGGGGCGTTCACAAGCTCGCGCCACTGTCTTTTCGAGCCGCCACTTACTCAGGTATCTTCACCCTCCTGCCATTGCTGACAGGAAAAGGAAGAGCCCACCAAGGGCAAATTCTAGGCGAAGCGGCCAAACTGGCCGAAGCCGGCAAACTCAATCCTCTATTGAATCCACAAAGATTCACGTTACAGACAGCGTTAGACGCTCACGTCGCAATCGAATCGGGTACCGCAATCGGCAAGACTGTGATCGACATTGATGACGACGCCGAAGGTAGAACGTAGAACGTGGAACGCCGAACGTAGGACCGCGAGCCACGAACCACGAACGCGGCACGCCGTACGCTGTACGCGGCACGCCGTACGCGGCACGCCGTACGCTATACGCGGCACGCCGTACGCTGTACGCTGCACGCCGCACGTCCATACGCCATACCTATAACTCCCGCCCCCAAACTTCGTTCAATGATATAGAACAGGCGTTCGTGTCAACTTTTTTCCCGTCCCACCGTAAAATTTGTTGAAACATCCCGAAATCTCAGCCACAATGAAGCGTCATACTGATTCGCGTTCAAGCATGGCACAAATCTTCCACCGCAGCGCCAACTCGATAGCCAAGGTGAGTATTGTTGGGGGTGGCCTCCTCGCCGGCGCAGTCCTCGTTCTCGCTTACTCGTTGGATCGCGGGTCTTACAATACCGACGTCGGCGTCGTCAAACCTCAACCCGTTCCGTTCAGCCATAAACATCACGTCACCGACGATGGCATCGATTGCCGTTATTGCCATACTTCGGTTGAGACTTCTTCCTACGCCGGCCTGCCAGCTACTGAGATTTGTATGAGCTGTCACTCGCAGATCTGGGCCAACGCCGCCATTCTTGAACCCGTCCGCGAAAGCTATCGCACTGGCGAATCGCTCGCCTGGACCCGCGTTCACGATCTTCCCGAATATGTTTACTTCAATCACAGCATTCATATAAACAAGGGCATTGGTTGCGCGAGTTGTCATGGCCGCGTCGATCAAATGCCGCTCATGTTTAAGGTCAATACGCTCAAAATGAATTGGTGCGTAAATTGTCACCGTAATCCCTGGCAATATGTTCGGCCCCGTGAACAGGTCTTCAACATGGCCTATGAACCGCCGCCCAACCAGGAAGAATTTGGCAAGAAATTAGTTCAGGAGTATAAGATACAAAGTCTCACCGATTGCTGGACTTGCCATCGCTGAAGATAAATCGACGAATTGCACCCGATGAACGATCAGTCACCGGAAAAACCCGCTCTCGATCTGACTCAGATCAAGAAGGCATTACCCCCAGGACCTGAATTCTGGAAGAGCCTCGACCAGCTTGCCGACACCGGTGAGTTCAAGAAATTTCTTGAAGACGAGTTTCCCGACCGCACTCCCGATTGGCAGGAACCTGCGAAACGCCGCACCTTCCTTAAGATCATGGGAGCGTCGCTCGGACTCGCCGGCCTGACGGCTTGCACCAAACAGCCGCCCGAGCACATCGTTCCCTACGTCCATGAGCCGGAAGAATTCGTTCCCGGCAAGCCGCAGTTCTTCGCGACGGCCATGGAAATGGCTGGCTACGCGACGGGCTTGCTGGTTGAAAGTCACCTCGGCCGCCCCACCAAAGTGGAAGGCAATCCCGATCATCCCGGCAGCCTCGGCGCAGCGGATTATTTCAATCAAGCCTCTATCCTCACGATGTACGATCCGGACCGTTCGCAGGTTGTCACCTACAACGGCTTTGTCAGTAGCTGGGTCAACTTCCAGGGCGCCCTCGCATCCATACGCGCTGCCATGGAAACCAATAACGGCGCGTCATTTCGCATTCTGACTGAGACCGTTTTGTCTCCCACTCTCGCCTTTCAGTTAAATGCGTTTCTCAAACTCATGCCGGGTGCGAAGTGGCATCAGTTCGAACCCGCGGCAAAGGTCGGCAGCACTGCCGGAGCCACTATGGCGCTCGGCAAACCGGCCGGCACTCTCTACTCTTTCGACAAAGCCGACGTCATCGTATCGCTCGATTCCGACTTCCTATCGTGTGGCCCCGGCAATTTGCGCTACGCGCGCGATTTCGCCAGCCGCCGTCATATTCTGACCAACGTCAAAAGGGAGAAACCTAAAGAGGATCGGCAGGAAGGCTATCAGGCCGGACCCATCGCGCCGCTTCGCAATCAGGCTTCGGAGCATACCGAACACGACTTCAGCCCGCCCCAGCAAGTGTCTCAAGTGGAGGCCGAAGGAATCCCGCTCGATCAGGTCACGCAGCATCGCCTCTACGTCGTCGAGCCCGCGCCCAGCACCACGGGTGGCATGGCCGATCATCGTTACGCCGTCCAATCGGGACAGATTCAGGAGTTTGCGCGCCAATTGGCCGCGCAGTTAGGAGCTGGTGGAGGAACCAGTTCCGCGGCAAATCAAACCGCGGAAGCATTCAAACACATTGCCGCTATTGCTAGCGATCTGAAGGCGCACTCAGGGTCGAGCATTGTCATTGCCGGTGAGTTTCAACCCCCTGCCGTCCATGCCCTAGCTCACGCGATGAATGCCGCCCTCGGCAACATTGGCAAGACTGTCACCTACATTGAGCCCGTCGAGGCTAAGCCCGTCGACCACATCCAGGATCTGCGCGAGTTAGTCGCCGACCTGAATGCCGGAAAAGTCGAAACATTATTAATCGTCGGCGCAAACCCTGTATATACGGCGCCGGCCGACCTCGATTTTAAGAGCGCCTTATCCAAAGCAAAGTGGCGCGCCCATCTGGCCCTCTATAACGACGAAACCTCCGAGTTATGCCAATGGCACGTCCCCATGGCCCACTATCTTGAGTCGTGGAGTGACACTCGCGCCTACGATGGTACGGTCAGCATAATCCAGCCCCTCATCGCTCCCCTCTACAACGGTAAGACCGCGCATGAAGTGCTGTCCTTCCTGATTAGTCACGTGGCCGAGTCGCCTTATAACACTGTCAAAGGATATTGGTCCACGCAAAAAGGCGGCGCCGATTTCGATTCGGATTGGCAGACGTGGGTATGTAATGGAGTAATCCCTGATACGGCCGCCGCGGCCGGCTCCGCTCCCGCAACTCCAACAGCCGCCGCTTCAAACGCACCAACTCCTTCCGGAATCGAGGTCAACTTCCGTCCCGACCCAACTATCTGGGACGGCACTTGGGCCAATAACGGATGGCTCCAGGAAATGCCGAAGCCGGTTACAACACAAACCTGGGATAACGGCATCTGGATGAGCCCTGAGACCGGAAAAAAACTCGGTGTCACGGACGACGACCTGGTCGAAGTAAAATATCGCGGCCGCGCTCTCACTGGCGTCACGATTCTTGTCCCGGGTCACGCTAAAGATTCGGTTACCATTCACCTCGGCTACGGCCGGCCGCGCTGCGGCCATGTCGGCGAGAACATGGGCATCAACGCGTATCTTCTCCAGACTTCCGATGCTCCCGGCGGCGGCTATGGCGGCGAAGTTACGAAGACTGGCGGCAAGTATCCGCTCGCCCGCGTCGAGCACGTTCAAACGATGGAGGAGCGCAAGCCGATTCGTATCGCCACCGTTTCGGAATTTAAGAAGACGCCGGATTTTGTGTCCGAGGAAGACGACGACAAGCCCATTCCCAAATGGGAGACTTTGTGGCCCG
>JBEKUT010000158.1:0-14383 GCA_049514735.1 Bryobacteraceae bacterium | reverse complement strand
ACGGTTCAAAGGCGATCGCGTCGGGATTCTGGCCGGTCTTGACGACGGCAATGGTCTTGAGAGTTTTCAGATCGAAGATGGTGACGGTGTTGGCGCGGCCATTGCTCGTGAAGCCACGATTCAGATCGGGTGCGAGCGCGATGCCGTGCACGCCCTGCGTGTCCGGTATGTCGCCCACAACGGTTCCGGCATCCACGTCGACAACAACGGTGTGCGTGCCATGTGAAACGTAGAGCCTGCGCGCGGCGCTGTCCATGGTCACGTAATCCCAGCCGCCTTCGCCACCGATTTTGATTTCTTTGATGACGTGGTAGCCATGAGCGGCCATCGCTGCCGCGGTCAGGCCGAGAAGCGCCAACATCGTTTTCATTTGTTCACCTCGTTCTGAGTGTAGTTACCGATTCTGAAGAATGCCTGAAGGCGTCTACGCGCCAGAGGCTAGAATCGCATTGGCTCCGAAGCGTTTGCAGAGCAGCGGATTTTGCGCCAGGTGGATCAGCATCGCTTCCGCTTCGAGATGCGATGCGAAATAAAGGCCGCATTGCGAATCGACGCAGAGCTTCCGGGCCGCCGCGTGTTCTTCAGGAACCAGGATGGGCAGGCCGACTCGCATGGCACGCCGCGCTCCATCGAGGGAAGCTTTCGGATCGGCCAGCCAGAACGCCGAGCATTCGGTCAGCTCAGTATCGGTGAGCCACTCGCACATGACGAAGCGCCAGTAATTCTTTCGGACGGCCTTCAAGTCTCGAATGGCGCGCGTGCATTTCCAATGCACGCTCTTGCCATCGCAGGCGACCCAGAACTCCGGCTGGCCGGCGCTAGGAAAGCTCATCATAGACCTTGACGATCTCCTTCACCTGCGCTTCAAACGTATGGCCGCGAATACGTTCGAAGGCGGCCGCGCCCCAGTTTTCTCTGGTTTCGCCGTTTTCAATGCACGTTCGCATGGCGGAAGACAGGTCCTTCGCGTTGCCCGGTTCGACGAGGCGTCCCGTCACACCGTCGGCCACCAGCTCCGGAATGCCGCCGATGCGCGAGGCGATCGTGGGGATGGAAGCCGCCATCGCTTCGGTGATCGAGACGGGCTGATTTTCCGGCCAGACCGACGGCAGCAGGAGCACGTCGGTCTCGGCGAAGACTTCATGCACGCGCGTGTTTTCGAGCTTGCCACAGAGCTGTATCGAGTCCTGTAATCCCAGCGCGCGGACGCTCTGTTCCAGGTACACGCGCATGGGTCCGTCGCCGTAAATCCGGACCTGCGCCTTCGTTTTATCGGGGAGCATCGCGATGGCATCGGGGATCAGCGAAAGGCCTTTGTGCTGGCCCAAGTGACCAAGAAACGCGAAACGGATCGGCCCATCGCGGCGGACTCGGGGGATCTGCGAAAATTTGCGGACATCCACTCCGTTCCAGATCACACGGATACGTGCGCAATCGAAACCGGCTTCCGCGTAGGCGCCGGCGAGATAGGCGCTGGGCGATATGAAGCGATCCACCTGGCGCAGTTGGAGCCGCACATAATCGTTGCGAAGTTCGATGGGGATATCGCGCGCAGCGCCATCGCCGATGTAGGGCATGCACTGGGCGCATTCCGAGTAATCGTGACAAATAGCGCCGCCCGGGCGTATCAGCGTGTTTCTGAAACAGAATCCCCAATGATCGTGCAGCGTCATCACGGTCGCGATCCCGCGCCTGTGGGCCGCGCCGACGATGCCCAATCCCAGTCCGATAATGTTGTGGAAATGAACAACGCTGGGGCGAACGCGATCGAGAACCTCGACGAAGCGCTCTTCGATCGGTGGGTGGTGGAAGTTGACGAAATTGGGTTCGCAATCGGAAGGATCGAGGCGGATGCGAGCCACGCGGATGCCATCGAACATATCCTCGCGCATGCCGTGGCGGCGGCCGATCGGCTCGTCACTGCCCACGAATACCGCGACAGAGTGACCCAGCGCCTGTAGCGCCTTACCCTGGTAATGCGCAATAAGCTCCGCTCCGCCGATGAAGTTGGGAGGATAGGCGTTGGTGCAGAGCAACACCGTATGTTTGCGCTTCAGCATGATTGCAGATACTTGGTGCAGGCATCGAAGAGCAAGTCGGCGGAACGCCGGATGTGGAGCGGACCCTCACGCACCAGCGGGTTCAGATATGCGAGGGCGAAACCTCCCCACAGCTCCCTTTGTCCGTTGACCAGATTGGTGATGCGGCCGGGCACAAAATCGAGGTCGACTTCGTGCACATGCGGTGAGCGTTGCCAATCTAGCGCCAGCATGCCCGCGCGGCAACCGGGATTGAAACTGTCGTGCGCCAGCACGACGAGCGGGCGCTTGGGGACATAATCGAGGAGCATTTCGAAATCGCGGCGGACACCCTCGGCCGAATGGTCGCCATCGACCAACACGAACTCGGGAAAGAGCCCGGCGGCGTCCAATTCCGCGAGCAGGGTTGGCAGAATTTCCTGCGAGCGGCCAATCAGGTAACGGACGTTCGGATTTGCAAAGGCCGGCATCCGCGAAGGAACGGTGGCGTCGATATCGATCGAAAACACGGCTTTCGAATATTGCGCGATCAATGAAAGACTGCCACCGTGGAACGTGCCGATTTCAATGCTGCACGATGGCCGAAGGCGCTCCAGCAGTCCCGTGAGACCGAGCCGCTCACTATCCTGCATTTGCCATTTTTCAGTGAGGCAGACCGGATAGAGGAGGCTTTCGAGTTTTCCGCTCCCATTCAGGTGCGGCGGCGTGGCGACTTGAGCAAGTGTATCCAGGAGCTGAGATGCATATTCGGTCCAGGTTTTCAGCTTGCGGCGCGTTGCCTGCGCGGACAGATCGGCTCGCAATGCGGCGTCGGTCGCAAGGCGGGAGAGGGCGTCCGCGAACGCCGCGACGTCTGTGACATCGGCAGTAAGGCAGCCGCCCTCCGCAGCGATCTCCGCCATCACGCCCTGGTTGAAACATAAACAGGGCCGCGCGTGCCACACGCTTTCGAGGATCGGCATGCCGAAGCCTTCGATCACGGAGGGATACACGGTGAACGTTGACTCGCGATAGAGGCGGCATAATTTCTCGTCGTCCACGATTCCGAGCCACTGGATGCGCGGGTTCTCGCGGCCGATCTGCTGAATTTTATCGGCGAGATCCAAAGCTCCCGCGTACTTGTTGCCGGCCAGCGTGAGTTTCCAATCCAGTTCCGGATGATCTGCGCCCATGCGCAAACAGGCTTCGATCAGCTTCAAGTGGTTTTTGCGCGGCTCCAGGGTGGAAACGCAAAGGATGGAAATTGTTTTCAGGGGCCCCGCCGGCGGCGGTTCCAGATTTCGTTCCGCGCCGCTGAACTCGGCGGGCAGCACGTTCGTTGCAATTCGCGTGGCGGGAATCTGGTCGTTCATCCAGACGTCGCGCAAACTCTGGGCCGAGAAGTTCGAGTTCGGCATGACGACATCGGTCTGGGCGAGATAACCGATATAGCCGCGATGATTCCGCCGCATCTCCTCATTGCACAGATCGGGACGAAGAATGGGGATGGCGTCGTGGAAAATCGAGGCTACGCGAAGCCGCCGCCGCCGCGCGAGCTTCAGAATTTCTCCGAAGGCCGCGGTCATGGTCGTTTCCGGAAGCAACAGCCATCCGCCGAGAAGCCTCTTCGCGCTCCAAAACGATTCAAGGGTCAAGCGCCGTTCCCAGCTTTCGGAAATCGGATGATTTGCGTGCCGCAAGGGGCCGTGAAAGGCCGCTAGCTGTTCGAATTCCCGATCGGTGGGAAAGACGTAGGTTTGCGCCGGCTCATGCCAGACGACAAACAAAGGATCGGTGAATTGTTGCAGCGTACGGCTCAATCGGCGCGTCACGCGGATCACGCCGGAATTAGCGGGATCGCGTGTGGAGTTGGTGACGTCGATCAGCAGCCGATGATCGGGCGGAAGCGAAACTCGCGGGGGGCGGGACGTGTTGAGCAGGGCAACGATATCGGCGGTGGATCGTGCCCAGGTGAAATACTGGCGGAACTTTTGCCGCGCTTGTTCCCGTTCGGCGGCCTCCAAGCCCCGGCCCGATAGCAGTTCAGAAGCTTTGTGGACCATGTCAGCGGTGTCGCGGCACAGGAACCACGGATGCATCGCCACTTCGGGATGCGCGCCGACATCGAACACCAGGACCGGCTTGCCGACCCACTGCATTTCGGCGAGGGGCAGATTGAACCCCTCCCACAGCGACGTGCAGATGCCGAGATCGCATTCGCGCATGACCTCCGCCATCTCGGCGTCGTCCGGAAATCCCAGCGCATGGACTCCTGGCACGGAGGGCAGATCGTGCGCGTTCGCGAGCACGAAAAGCGGCGCGTCTGGATGGGTGTGGCGCAGTTTCCCCACAACCTCAATGGCGGCGGCTGAGTTTTTATAACACCCCGGCTCCCAACGACCCAGGGCGAGAATAGCCGGGCGTTCCGCCGATTTGATTCGACGCACCCGGGCCAGTGCTTCTCCTCGAGAACCCGCGCCGCCCACATCTTCGGCCTTCCACATATCCATCGATATGTGGTCCGCGCCGTGAAGGACGGGTTTTATTTCAGGTTTCCCCTCAGAATCTCTTACGGATTGCGTGCGCGCGGTGAAGGCGCTGTTGGCGATAATCAGGTCCGCGTTCTTAAGATTCTCCCGGCGCACGGCAATAAGGCGTTGAAGGTTTCGCTGGGTTCCTTCGGGAAGGCCGTCGAGAGGCACCACGCCGAAATCCATGAACACTACTTGTTTGGCAATTTGTTTGAATACAGCGATGGCAGATACAAAAGGCCAACCACCCGTGACAACAATATCCGGACGATTATTGTCTTTCAGAGTGGGAATCCAATGAGTCCGCAGCCAGCGCGAAGTATGCTCGTTCGATTCGATGTATGCGGCGCCTGAAAACTCCGGTACCGCGATAATCTCGTCCGCGGCCGGTTCCAACGCGCAGCGGTCGAAGCGATTCGCCATAAAGGAAACGCGATGGCCGAGCTTCCGGAGCCCCATCCCGAGCAGCATGAGCGCGCGGTCGGCGCCATACCGGAATACAAACCGCTCGTGACAAATCAGGATACGCATGCCGAAAGAATTATGATACTCTGCGGGTTCTGGTAAACAACCTTAGCGCCATCGACAGTGAGTCTCTGGTACAAGAGATTCGGGCCAAGGTCCGCGAAGTGGCCGCCCGTTTGAATGACGAGCACTCAGCCGAATTTGTCGAAGAGGAGTATCGCGATTTATATCCCGAGGTTCGCGGCGCCATCGAACGCGGCGATTTCAAGGATGGGTACGATCACTGGCTCCGTTACGGGAAGGCCGAAGGACGGCAAGGGCGCAAGGAGACAGGCCGTAATTTCGTAGCTGCGTGGAGCCGCTCCTATCAACCGGGTATGCGTTCCGAGGATGCGGATGGTTTTGCCGAAACGATGCCCGAGAATGAAGCGGCCGAGTTGAGCCGCATCGAACTGAGCCGCTCTTCTTACCAGGTAAGCCGGTCGATGCTGGGCCAGGCTCCTCCGGGGCCGTCGACGCTGCGTGGACGTATCGGCGGCGCATTGATCGGCACGCTAAGCAAGATGCTGTGGTGGTACACGCACTCGATGCGGTCCTCATTCGATGCACTTGCCCAGAAGACCGACGCGCAGACCGCGCTTCTGCGTTCGATTCTTAAACGCCAGGCTGCCTTAGAGGAGCGGCTCGCGGAACTGGAATCGAGTAGCGCGGGGGGAGAGCGATTTACCAAATTTGAGAATGAACTTGACGCGTTGCGGCAGGTTGTGAGAACAGACACTCACGTGGAGACAGCGCTTGCCACAATAGAGAGCCGTCTCGCGGAACTCGGCGCGGACGCGCAGCGGACACGCGAAGAACTAAAGTATCAATCGCGCAGAGTTTCCATCTTGCTCGAAGAACTCAGAAGGCACACGCCTGCGCAGGGGGATCTACCCGCGGCAGTCGAAGCGGGCATTGAGGCGTCGCAAGACGATCGGTATCTCGAGTTTGAGAACATTTTCCGCGGGCCGGAGCAAGGTATTAAAAAGATTCAAGAGGAATATATTCCTTACCTGCGAGAGCGCGCTCTTGGCACGGAGGGCATGCCAGTTCTCGACATTGGGTGCGGGCGCGGCGAGTGGCTGGAGGCATTGCGCGATCGCGGACTGAAGGCGCAAGGCGTGGACAGCAACACAAAGATGCTCGAGGTGTGCAGGCGGAAGGGGCTCAGCGTCAGTCACTCCGACGCCTTGACTTTCCTCGATTCCGCCGCGGATTCCAGTTTTGGGGCCATCACCGCTTTTCACGTGGTGGAGCATCTTCCGTTTTCGAAGATTCTTGCGTTTATCGACGCGGCGCTGCGGGTTCTGCGGCCGGGCGGCTGTCTGATTATGGAGACGCCGAATCCGGAGAACGTGCTGGTCGGGTCTTACACGTTCTATAACGATCCGACGCACGTTCGTCCCTTACCTAGCGGCTTGTTACGATTTACCGTCGAATGGCGCGGGTTTGTGGAAGTGGAACTTCGCAATCTGCATCCTTATCCTGAAGCTATGCATTTTCCGGCAAGTTCCGGGATTATTGGGGAGCGGTTGAATCGTCTGCTGTATGGGCCGCAGGATTATGCGATTTTGGGGCGGAAACCATAGTGGCACTGCCTGATTGGCGGAAATATACAGAGCATTCGGACGTCGGGATCAAGACTACGAGTGTCTTTCAATCCTTTGCCGTGACGACATCGCGAGGACCGATGGCCGTGCGGTCCATGCTCTCGGCTTATGAACTCGCTCTCCTGTATGCCTTGGCTAAGGATTCGTACACTGGCGCCGGAGAGATTATCGATGGGGGACCACTTCTGGGCCTTTCGACGTATGCCATGGCACGGGGCCTAGCCGCGAATGAGAGACGGCTCTCGAAGCAACACCGGATATATTCCTTTGATCTTTTCCTCGCCCGTGACATGGGATGGCACGTTGAGGGGTCTGACTCGGGCGCCGGATCGGTGCTCGACCGCTTCCTCGAGATAAACCGAGAATATCTTGACAGCATATCCATTTCGGCGGGCGATCTTCTGGATATGAGATGGGATGGAAGACCGATAGAAGTACTGTTTATCGACGTCGCGAAAACGTGGGATTTGAACTCTTGGACATTAAGAAGCTGGTACCCCGCGCTGATTCCGGGACGATCGATTGTGGTGCATCAGGACTACGTGTATTTCAATCAGTATTGGGTAGCGCTCACCATGGCCTGGCTAAGCGAATATTTCGATCGCAGCGAGGAAGTATTTGGCGCAACGGTGTGTTTTCTCAATCGATCGCCCATTCCGGCCGAAAAACTAAATGTGAATCTGGCGGCCTTACCTCTCACCGATAAAGTACGGCTCATGGAACAAGCAATGCGCGCATCCTCGCCTTCGGCAGCCGAAGTTCTCAAGTGCGGGCTGGCTTACTGCATGGTGGAGCACGGCGAGATCCAGGAAGCCCGGAATATTCTTGGTTCCGTGCGGCCGGTCGCTGGTCCAGATCTCGAGACCGACTTTTCCGGCATCGCCGCATCGAATCTCCAGATCGTTTCCATGATAATCGAAAAGCGCACGGTGCACGCTGTGGAAGCCCGATAAATTGGGACGTTACCCTCCCGGCGACTTGAGTCCTCGCATCGAAATGCATCTTCATATTGAAATGTTTTGGGGCTGCCAGAAGAACGTATTGCAAGTAGAAGCGCTGGTAGCAATTCTCAAGCATGGGCCGCAGGACTATCCGATTTGGGCGGAAATCATAAACTTAAGAGCGTTCAAGATGTCGGTTGTTCATTGCACACGGCTCTTACGGCGAGCGACGATCGCGGATCGCGTGACCATGGGTGGAGGCAAGGGTCGAAGTGCGCGCTTCTTGTGATGCCATTCCAACGTTCACAAATTGTTTCGAAAATCTACGCGACTCGTAGTCTCAGCGAATCAGTCGCTTAGCGTCAATCGGCATGACTCGCCGAGGCACCCGAGCAAATCGCCCAATACAATCGATTCGAAATAGATAGAAGCTCTCGACCCTCGCCTGAAGCGTTCGGCCGACCCAGCTTCACGGCTCTTTGCAAACTGAATATCCACCCGCCCCGGAGGCGCACAATCTCAGGAATTTTGCGTCTCCCAACCGGCCAAGTGATTGAATCCAAACGCGAGGCCTCTTCACCGCGAAAACTAAAATTCTCAAAACGAACCCAGTTTTATATTTCAGCTTACTAACGCGTCGACACCCAAACGGATCACAGAATCTCGTACCGCCGCACCCGCTGCGCCCGCCCCGTCTCGACATCCACGGTCACAATCAAGGCATGCAACTCCACGCCTCCCTTTGCCGCATCTAGACGGATGGGTAAGGATGTCAAAAAGCGCCGCAATACTAGGCCTTTTTCCGACCCAATCACGGAATCGTACGGGCCGGTCATGCCGACATCGGTCTGGTATGCCGTGCCTCCCGAAAGAATACGCTCATCGGCGGTCGGAATATGCGTATGTGTACCAACCATCGCGGAAACACGGCCGTTCAAATACCAGCCCATTGCCATCTTTTCACTTGTTAATTCGGTGTGAAAATCGACAAATCGAACCTTCACGGCGGGCGGCAGCGATTCGAGAATCTGGTCGGCCTTGCGGAACGGGCAATCGATGGAGGGCATGTGCACGCGGCCTTGCAGGTTGATAACCGCGGCTTGCACTCCGTTCCTGGCCTTCAAGACAACGCAGCCCTGGCCCGGCAGATCGGTATTATAGTTGGCCGGCCGGAGCAGCCTGGGCTCGCGTGGTAAATAATCGAAGATTTCCTTCTTGTCCCAGATATGATTTCCCGACGTGAGCGCCTCCAGACCCATGGAGAAAAGCTCCTGCGCGATCAAAGGCGTGATGCCGAAGCCACCCGCGGAGTTTTCCGCGTTGGCGATGGCCAGGTCGATCTTTTCTTCCGAGATGATCCGCTGCAGGTTCTGCGCAACAATATTGCGCCCTGGCGAGGCAAATATATCGCCTATGAAAAGGATATTCATCGGTGCGGTGGGAAAGAAGGAGAAAAGGAGCGCACCACACGCGCCGTCACCGGCCCCCGTCATTGACCCCGAACTTAACAGGGGCGGAGCCCCCCGAGCGCCTTTAGGCTTCTCCAATAGCGGCCGAGCCGCCGGAGCTTGCACACCAGCACATAATCGAGTCGGACCCCTTGACGATTGACTGTTGGATCAATTATAGGAGACCAGTCACAAACTTAGCAGAAACGCTCCTCGCGTAATCATAGCAGAGAACGGAATGGAATCCGATAGTACTTCAGGTACCGTACGAGAAGCGCACATCCGGCGCCGCTTACGATCCCCTTTTCAGGTCCAGCTTCACCTTGACCTTCGCTCCATCGTGTTCGGTGGTTGCTTCGCCGGTCATCGTATCTTCTTTGACAGTGACTGTGACGGTGTAAGTGTCATCGCCGGTGTCGACTTGGAGCGTGAGAACATCGCCCGCGAGCGTCCCTTTTGCACTGTAGCGGTCCTCAGATTGCCCCGTGGTGGCGACGCCGGTCACATCGTCACCCGACTGCTTCAGCTCCAGACTAACCGTCATCACTTCAGCGCCGCCGTCGCTTGTGGGGTGTTTACCGGTGCCCGACCACTTCCCCGTCACATCCGCAAACAGCGCGATGGCCGAGAGTAAAAAGCAGAGAATGAGTTTCGACATGGGGTTCCTCCATCCTGACGCGAATAATCCATTATAGAGTCTTGCCACGCCTTACAGCAGCACGGCCCGCGCGACCTTGACATCCACGCCCGGCGAATAGTGGACCAGAGGTTCGCCCAGTGGAGCGGGAAGACCGGCGGCCGTGATCAGATCCTGATCCAGTTTTTCGACACGCGCGTGGAACAAGGGCCACGGCGGATGTTCCACCTGCACGTATCCGAGCTGTTCTCCGAAATTCGTGTAGAGCCGCCACAGCGCCGTGAGAAAGTGATCGCGCTCAGAAAGCTCGTCGGGATCGTAGCGTTCGCCAATCTCGATTTCGATCTCGGAATAAGCGGGACGGACCGCCATCAGACCGTTCCGTACGCTCGAATAGCGAATACGCGCGCCGCTACGAATCAGGCTCATGTGAGCCCATTGATAGGGAAGGCGAAAACCGGTGCGCGCGCCAACCACCGCAGCCAGGCGGTCGGCATCGAGCGAGAGAAACCAGGTACCGCGCTCGCCGGATTCGTCGCGAACATAAGTTCGAACATTCGTTTCGGGGAAAGATGAGATCCACGGTATGGCCCGCATGTGCGGCAGGCGCAGTTTGTCGACGCGGAAGGGAACCAATCCCACCCACGCCATCTCTTCGTGTTGGTCGACGGTGAGTCCCGGCGGCAACAACGCCTGTACATCTTCAGGCGGATAAGCCCAGTGCAGAAACGTGAGCCAATTCCAGCTCTGATACATCAGAGGTCTGAGAATCGGCTCCGGGGGAAAAGGACTGATGTCGCTCAAGTACCATCAATACCGCATCGCGGCGAGGCGAGGCCCGCGCGCATGCCAGAATTAGATTTCCGCATGTCTACAAAAAAGATGGTTTTGGCGCTGCTGCTGGTAGTAGCCGCGGCATTGGCGGCGAGGGAAACTGCTATCTTCCCGCTGCTCCAAAGCACGGTCCTGCTCGGCAAACAGAAGGAGGGCTTCTATCTTCTGCCCACGAACCAGCTTCTGCGGCCGTGGGGACAGCAGGCCGTGATCAAGGGCCGGCCGGTAGACCTCGCGTTCGATTCCAACAAGCGCCTTCTTGCAGTGCTCAACGCCCGCGGCATCCAGCTTTTCGACGCGGTCTCCGGCGCGCAGATGGCGCAAATCGTGACACGATCCACGTCGTACACGGGCATTGCGTTTCGTCCCGGCGACCGCGAATTGTGGGCCAGCGAGACCAGCCGCAACGGCCCGGACAGCATCTTTATCGAGAAGCTCACGTCCACCGGCGCGCCTGACGTTAACGAGCGCATCGAGTTGCCAGGCCATCCGCTTCCCTGCGGCATCGCGTTCTCAGCCGATGGCAGCGTCGCGTACGTCGCCATGAGCCGGTTGAATCACGTCGCCGTCATCGACGCCGCTCGCCGCGTCATCAAGCAGACCGTGGATGTCGGCAACGCGCCGTTCGCTGTTGCCGTCGCGCCGAAACGCGGACTGATATTTGTCTCGAATCGCGGCGGCAAAATCGCCACGGAGCACGACAGCACCGCGCCCAGCAGCGGGTCGGCCGTGATTACCGATCCCGTGACGGGTTCCTCGGCATCGGGCACGGTCTCGGTGATTAACACGAAGACCAGCCAGGTCACCGAGATGAACGTTGGTCTGGCGCCGTCTCTGATGGCCGTGAGCCCCGATGAATCGCTGCTAGCCGTCGCCAACGGCCACTCCGATTCGATCTCGCTCATCGACACTGCTGACCTGTCGCGGACGGACGTGCACATTCCGTCGTACCCGGAGAGCACGCTCGGCAGCCAGCCCAACGCGGTGGCCTTCGCGCCCGATGGCCAGCGCATCTACGTTGCTTGCGGCGGCAATAATGCAATCGCGGTGGCGGCGCGGTCCGGGAAGAAATGGAAGGTGGAAGGAGCAGTGCCCACGGGTTGGTTTCCTTCGGCGCTGGCCGTTGGATCGGACGGCGATCTGCGCGTCATCAACATCAAGGGCGTCGGAAATACGTCGGACGGAAAGGGCAATTTCAACTCGCTGGAATTTGAAGGCTCGCTCTCAAGAATCCCGCAGCCGGCGCCGGTACAACTCGCGTCGGGGACACGCGAGGTGGTAGCGGCCAATAGCCCTAAGTACGAAAGCTCGGGCGGCATTTCGAATCTGACCAGCCTCGGCATTCAACATGTCTTCTTTATCGTGAAGGAGAACCGCACCTACGATCAGGTCCTCGGCGACATCGGCAAGGGCAACAGCGAGCCGTCGCTCACCATGTTCGGACGCGATGTGACTCCCAACCATCACGCGCTGGCCGAAAAGTACGTGCTGCTCGACAATTTCTACGCCGGCGGCGCCATCAGCTTCGACGGGCATCAGTGGTTGATGCAGGCATTCGTCAGCGATTATGTCGAACGCGCCTTCGCTGCATCGCCGCGCGGGTACGCCTGGAACATGGCCGATGCGCTCACTGTGGCGCCAACGGGATTCTTTTGGCAGGCCGCGCCCAAGCCCCTCGACGTTCGCATCTACGGTGAGTTTTGTCTTCCCGCAAAATGGGACCCCGCGACACAGAGCGCGGTTGATATCAACGAACATCAGTTGCGCAGTTGGACCACCTACTGGAACTACTACAAGCAAGGCAAGTGGCAGGATGAAGTCGGATCGCGAAGCGGCGTACCAGCGCTGCAAAAGTATATCGATCCCCGCTATCCGTTCGACGACACGCAGATTCCCGACCAGATTCGCGCGTCGCAGTTCATCGAAGCTCTGGGCGAATTCGAGAAGACCGGCAAGCTGCCCAACCTGCTGGTGCTCACTTTGACCGCGGACCATACCAACGGGACGCGCCCTGGATCTCCCACGCCGCGCGCCATGGTTGCCGACGACGATCTCGCGGTCGGACGCATGGTGGAAGCGATTTCAAAGAGCCGCTTCTGGCCGAAGAGCCTGATCCTGGTGGTGGAAGACGACGCGCAGAACGGTGTGGACCACGTCGATGGACATCGTACCGTGGCGCTCGCGATCGGACCGCACATCCGCCGCGCCGCGGTCGATTCGAACAACTATAACCACGAAAGCATGGTTCGCACCATTCAGGAGATCTTCAACATTCCCGCGAAGACGCGCTATCTGGTGGCGGCCCGCGCCATGAACAGCATCTTCACAAGCGAGGCCGACACATCGCCATATACGACGCTCACGCCGAGGATCGCGTTGGACGAAATGAATCCTCCGTTAAAAGCCATCAACGGACGGCAGCTTTGGTCCGCCCAACAATCCCTGGCGATGAACTGGCGGCATCCCGACGATATTCGCGAAGACACGCTGAATAAGATTCTCTGGTGGGACGCGAAGGGTTACGATAAATCGTATCCCGTGCTCACCAACCGCAAGAAATGACTCGCCGCGATCTTCTGAAAACCATGCCCGCGTTGGCGGCAGCCGCCCATGCGCAAACGGCCTCTTCGTCCCTGATTCACCCCAAAGCCCTCCGTACCGGCGACACCATCGGGCTCATCACGCCTTCCACTTACGTATCCGATCCCGACCGGCTCGCGTTGGTCGACCGCACCGTCCGCTATTTTGGGCTCAAACCCAAATACGGAAAAAATGTTCGGAAGCAGTCAGGCTATCTCGGCGGCTCCATTGAGGAGCGCGTCGACGATCTGCATGCGATGTTTCGCGACCCGGAGGTGAACGGCATCTTCGCCATCCGCGGCGGCTACGGATCGGCGCAGCTTCTGGATCATATCGACTACAATTTGATTCGCGCGAATCCGAAAGTCTTCCTGGGCTTCAGCGACATCACGGCGATGCACCTCGCCATCAACAAGAAAGCCGGGCTGGTGACGTTCCATGGCCCGGTGGTGGCATCGCGCTTCACCGACTACACGCAGAAGTTTTTTCATAAGGCGCTTTTTGAGACGGCTCCCATCGGTCCGGTCTCGAATCCCTACGAGGCCAACACGCTGCGGCCTGTGCACACGCTGCGCACCATTAGTCCGGGCCGCGCCTCGGGAACGCTGATCGGCGGCAATCTCACGTTGGTCTCAACTACGATGGGGACGCCCTATGAGATCGAGACGAAAGGCCGGATACTTTTCATCGAAGACGTCGGCGAAGAGCCCTACAGGATCGACCGCATGCTGACGCAGTTGAGACTCGCCGGTAAGCTGCAAGCCGCGGCGGGAATCGTCTGGGGCGAGTGTGAGGATTGCCATCCCAACGATTTTCACCCGTCGTTCAATTCCACTTTCTCGCTGGGCGAAATCGCGGATGCGATTCTGGGCGATCTCAAAATTCCGGTTCTATCCGGCCTCACCATCGGCCATACGGACGATCAGTTGACGCTGCCGGAAGGCGTGATGGCCACGCTCGACGCCGACAAACAGGTGCTTACAATCGAAGAGGCCGGGGTATCCTGACATGAAAATTCTCTTGCTCTGTGCATTGACCGCCATGTACGCCGGGGCCCAGCAGCGCGACTTAATCGGCGAGCCTCGCACCATCCTGCTATGGGAAAATGGCGCTCCGGGAGCGCTGGGCACAGAGGACAGCGACAAGCCCACGCTCACCATCTATCCAGTTCAGGGCCGGAACCTCTCGGGTACATCCGTGATCGTGTTCCCGGGCGGCGGCTATGGCGCGCTCGCGATGAATCACGAGGGCCGGCAAGTCGCGAATTGGCTCAATGCTGT
>JBEKUT010000157.1:0-14444 GCA_049514735.1 Bryobacteraceae bacterium | reverse complement strand
TCGCCTTCACGGCTTCGCCGGCTTATCGCCCAGCCTCTTCAGAAAATCGGTGAACTCGCCCTCCGGCGGTTTCTGCAGTTTGTTGAGCTCCTGTTGTTCGCGGCGCGCCTTGTCCATTTGCCCCGAGTTGCGGTACGCCAGCATGAGATTGTAATGCGCCGCCTCGTTCGTCGGCTGCAACGCGACCGTCCGCTCCAGAATCGGGATCGCCTCCGTGTACTGCTTCGCTTGCACTCGAATCTTCCCCGCCGCCAGCGCCGCCTCCGCGAAATCCGGACTAATCGCCAGCGCTCGATCGTAGTGACGCAATCCTTCGTCGGGTTTCGCCTGCGCGGTCAGAATCTGGCCGATCTGAAACTCGGCAGCGGAATCGTCCGCGTTCAACGCGAGTTCCGCTTCGAACTCTTTCCGCGCTTGCGTGAGCGCCTCCGGATCGTGCGATTCCAGCAAAATCGCGCGGCCCAGGCGAAAGTGGAGATTCAATGCGCTCGGATTCTTTTCGATGGCCTTGCGATATTCCGCCGCCGCTTCGGCATACTTGCTTTGTGTCTCGAAAATCTCGCCGGAAAGCTGGTTCACGCGGTACGACGCTGGCGTCTTCTGGAACATCTGGCGCGTCAGGTCGTTGAACGCCTTCATGTGAATGCGCGCCGCCTGATAGAGCACGTCCGCATCGGCGGGATAGGAGGTTTCAAGTTCCGTGACCACCGGCAGCGCCTGCGAAATGGACAAGCACTGAATCAATCCAAGACCAGCGAGCCGCCTCAAATCGGCGTCGTCCGAATGCTGGAATCGTTCCGTCAAATCCGGAATCGCTTCGGAACAGTGCCCCGTCGCAGCACGAGTGAGCGCGAGAAAGGTTCGAGCATGTTCGTCATTCGAATCCTTTTGGATCGCCGCCTCCAGCGCCTGCTTCGCGTCGGCATAGCGGCCATGTTGAAACGCCGCAATCCCCCGCTCAGTCAGCGACTGGGCGAAGCAAACCGAAAGGAACAACGTCATGCAGAATGAAAACCTGCGACGCCCCACGCCGCACGCCGTACGCCGCACGCACCAAGCGTTCACGCCGCCCAACAGAACCGCGCGCGTCAGCAAGCGCCTAATGCCCCGCATCATCCAACATCAACTCCGTCCCCGTGAACCGATGCCGCGCCTGCCCCTCGTAATACCGAAACGCGAGCAGCGGCGGCGCCCCCGGAGCAATCTGCGGAGCGGGCGCGACCCGCTCGGAAGGCGAAATAGCAATCTCCACCACCTGCCCCGACGCAGCCACTTCGCCAGTCAGCCGCTTGACATCTCCACCGGCCGCTGCGAGCATCAAACACAAAAACACGATCATGGTGTTTCCAATTCCTTGAGGCCACGTTGAGCGGCCACGTCGCCCGGCTTGCGCGCCAGCAACTGCCGCATGATCTCGCGAGCTTTGTCGCGTTCTCCCATGCGGACCCAAATCCTTGCCAGGTTCATGTACAGTATATCGTCGTCGGGTGCAACCTGAATCCCGTATTGAAAGGCCGCCACGGCATCGTTCGTCTGGCCGATATTGAGATACAAAACGCCGAGATTATTAATCGCCGACGCATCGTCGCGCCGGATCGAAATGGCCTGCTCGAACAGCTTCCGCGCCTCGTCGTTATGGCCCTCTTTTGCAAGCAGCAGACCCAGGCTGTTGGCCGCGTCGCCGTATTTCGGATCGGCCTGCAACGTCCGACGATACAGCCGTTCCGCCTCGCCCGCGTTACCGAGCTTCGCCTGCATCTGCGCGGCATTGAACAGCGCGTACGAAAGTTCCGGCCCTATTGCGAGCGCCTTTTCATACATGCGCAAAGCCTCGGCTGTGTTGCCGGATTCGGATTCCACGCCGCCCAGCTCGTTCCAGGCTTCCGGCAATCGCGGATCAAGCAGGACGGCACGTTCCAGCGCGGCGCGCGCTTGCGGCAATCGTTTCGCTTCCAGGTGAATGCGTCCGATGGCGAGCAGCGCTTTCGGATTGTCCGGCGTGCGTCGCAACATTTCTTCCAGATACGGGAGCGCTTGCTCCGGGTATCCAGCCTGCAGCAGCGAGCCTCCAAATTTGTAGTAGTCGCGCACGGGATTGCCATAATATGTTCCGGGGAACGGCAGGGCGCGGGGATCGGGAACCGGACCGTCGGAAGAGCTCAAGTCAGCCGAAGCGGTCTGGGCATCGGGCGCGTCCGCGTAGATCTTCCGCACGCGGCCCTCACTATCGATCAGCAGCCACAGCGGCGTCGTGAGATCGACGCGGTAATCGAAAAGATAGCGGCGAAATATGGCGTACGCCGCGGCGAGGTCCGGGGGAGCCTCGCGCAGATCGAGAGTTTGGATTTTCGTGTCGAGGCGCGGCGCGGTTTCCCCGGCATGAATCAAAAGCAGCGCAGGTCCGCGGCGTTTTTCCGGCAACGGAACCGGCTCGCGCAACCAGTTAGTAATAACGCGTGCTTCGTTGTCGGCGGTAAAGCCGACGTCGGCCCGGAGCTTTACCGGAGGTTTCAACCCTTTCGATTGAAACTTGGCCTGACCTTCAACCACTTCGTAAATGAAACCTGCAGTCAGCGGCGGCAGATGTTGCGTCTCGCCGGACGGCCAGTGAATGCTGACCTTTTCAGCACCCGGCTTTTCCCCGAGCCCGAAATAAAGGAGTTTGGTGTGTTGCGAAACGTATCCCGAACCAGCGAAAAGCCACTTCACTTGCCCGTCCACTTCAACTCGCGCCCCGATCGCATCGCGGTTCGATTTTGTTCCGCGCAACGCGAGCACAATCTTATTCCGCGCGACTCCGCAAGCGTTCTGCAGTATGCGTACCTGAGGTCCAAGCCGGCTCTTGAGAATAAGGTCGAGGTTTCCATCGCCATCGATATCGGTATACGCGAACGCGCGGCTATCTTCGGCCAAGTCCGTGCCGCTGACGCCGGAGAAGTCGTAATAACGGCCCCCGCGCCGCGCGTAGAAGACGTTCGGCTCGCGTCCCGACCAACTATAATCCTGGCGGATGAGTTGATTGATCGCATTCCAACCATTTTCGTAAGCCGGCGCAGGCTGGAATTTCACCGGCGATTTCGCCACCACCTGGCGATAGAAAAAGCTCATCAGATCGGAGGTGCTGTTATTGGTCAGCATCCCGCAGGCGATATAAATCTCGGGCGCTCCGTCGTTGTCGAAATCGCAGCCATCGCACGACCACGACCAATGCCCCATTTCAATCCCCTGCGAATCGCCCGTATAGCGAAAAGTTCCATCGCCATTGTTGTGATACAGCGAGTTGCCTTTTACGTGCCCTCGATAGGCCTCCTTGAGCGCGGGGTCCTGCGCCACCGGAGGAAACGCCGCGTCGCTGGTGACGCGCTGTCCGCACGCGGTCCACATGTTCGAGACCAGTATGTCGGGCCGTCCGTCGCCGTCATAGTCGAGCCAGGCCGCGCTCATGCCGGGGCCCAGATCCGCAACGCCCGCTTCATCGGCGACATCTCGAAAATGGCCGTCGATGTTGCGGTAGAGGTTCTTGCGTCCGAAGTCGTTGGTGACATACAAATCGGGCCAGCCGTCGCCATTGTAGTCGCACCAGGATGCCGCAAACGTGAAGCGATTGTTGTTGTGATCGATCCCCGACGAAACGGTCACGTCTTCGAAGAAGCCTTCGTTGAGCCGGTTTCGAAAGAGAAAATTTGGCGGACCGTTCTGCGCGTCGTGATACGGAACCGGGTAGCGATATTGCGCTTCGTTTTGGAAATAGAAATAGCAGCAAAGGTACAAGTCGAGTCGGCCATCGCGATCGTAATCGGCTGCAGCGACGCTCGTGAAAGTTCCCTGCGGTTGAGACGCGAATCGAAACGCATCGGGAAGGAGCGTGAAATGACCTTTGCCGTCGTTCAGGAAAAGCATCGGCTGCGTGTCGCGCACCAGCACCAAGTCCTGATGTCCCGAATTTCGCAGATCCACAAAGAGCGCGCTGATGGTGTTGTCGAGAACATCAAGTCCGGCTTCGCGCGAAATATCGCGCAGATGGCCGGCGCCATCATTCTTATACAGCCGATTCGGAAGTCCACCCGGCTGGCAGACATAAATTTCGTCGAGACCATCGCCGTCAATGTCACCGGCCGCGATACCGTTTTCGCCATACAGATCGATGCCGCAAGCCGGATCGAGCCGCGATCGCCAATACGGCGTGCCGCGCGAAAGCTGATCTTTGAAGGACTGTTCGTCTTCGAACGCGGCTCCCGTGACGTCGCGGAACCAGGGCGTCTTGGAATGCGTGAGTGTTTCTTCGACCGGCTCGAAGCGCGTCAGTTTTCCATCGTTCCAGGTCTGTTTCCACGACCCAATCCGGTACTCGAGGCGCCCATTATTTTCGCCGCGGATCTCGTAACGAATCACCTCGCTGGGCAGAGAATAGAAGCGCGCGGCCCGGATGTTGCCGAGAGATTCGCGCCACTTCTTCCAGCCAGGGGCAATGTTGCTGTCGTCGCCGAAAACGGCGGTTGCAACGTCGGGCGCGATGTCGTGATATTCGCGCGGTGCGGGAGAGCGGCCTTGGCAGCCGGCGCTTATCGGCAGTTCGCCGCCCATCACTACCGCGTGCAGCCGGTTCTCGATTTCGATCGCGATCTTCTCGCCTGGAAATTCATCGAGTCCCGGCTCCGCAAACGCCGCGATATCGGCATAAGCAGGCTGTCGGCGAAATTTCACCGGGAACGGAGCAGACGCGTGTCCACGATTTGTGAAGAAACCGGCCGCCGCGCAGGCGGCCAGAAATTCGCGTCGCTTCATGGCCTGGCCGCGTTCGTTTCTGAAGCCGTGAGCCGCTCATGAATAGCCCGCTTCACGAGCGCCCCCACTTTAAACGGAATGTCCATGGCCCTGCGGGCCACCAATGGTGATGAGGAATTTCGACCCAAACCGAACCGTGACCGGCAGGGAGTGCCCATGGGCGTGCGGCCCACCCAAGGCGATGAAGAATCTCGACTGTAACCGAGCCGTGACCGGCAGGGAGTGCCCATGGGCGTGCGGCCCACCCAAGGCGATGAAGAATCTCGACTGTAACCGAGCCGTGACCGGAAGGGAGCGGAAATCGCCCGTGATTTTTTCGACAAGTTCTTCAGGGGAGTGCCCATGGGCGTGCGGCCCACCCAAGGCGATGAAGAATCTCGACTGTAACCGAGCCGTGACCGGAAGGGAGCGGAAATCGTCCCTGATTTTTTCGACAAGTTCTTCAACGAAGCGGAGGCGTGTACATGATTTTCGAAGAGTCGGGCAACGGCGCAGGCCACCAGAAATTCGCGTCGCCTCATGGCTTGGCCGCGTTCGTTTCCGAAGCTGTGAGCCGCTCATGAATGGTCCGCTCCGCCAGCGCCTTGTCTTTTTCGCCGAGCCGTTCGTAAGCGCGCGCGAGCTGGAAATGCGCGCGAGGTTCATTAGCGTTCAGCTCGATGCTGCGTTTCAATTCAGCCGCGGCATCCTGCCATTTTTTCTGTTGAACGAGCAGGGTGCCGAGTTCCAGGTGCGCTTCCCAGGAATCGGTGTTCAAGCGAATCGATTTGCGCAGCTCCGGCTCGACAGCCTCCAGTGCGCCGCCGGCCGCGCTAAGCGCCTTGGCATAGAGCAGCGGCGGAAGATAATTATTGGGGTTCTCCTTCTCCCACGCCGCGTAGGCCGCCGTGATCTCGGGCAGCCGGTCGCCCGCCTGATCGAGCATGCGGCCCAGGAAAACGTAGGGCTGTTCGATGGATTGATCCAGCTTTATGACGCGCAGGAACGAAGCGATCGATTCCTGAAATTTGCGTTGGCCATACGCCGCCACTCCATAGGCCAATTCCATTTGGGCGCTCTCCGGAAACTGCGTTTTGCCTTTTTCGAAAACGGCCAGCGCACCCGCGAAATCGCCGGAATGCAGCAGCAGGTTGCCCAAATCGAAAAGCGGGCCTTCGTTATCCGGCGTTCTTGTTTCGATATAGCGCCGCTGCCATTCTGCCGCTTTCGAAAAATCTCCGGCCTGCGAGTAGAACATTGCGAGCGAGCGTTGCACGGTGGGATTGTCGGCCCCGAGCTTGGCGGCATTGGCCGCGGCGTCCGCCGCCTTCGCCGTATCTTTCTCGTGAAGATAGGTGCTGGCCAGCGCGGACCACACCAGTGCGTTCGAGGGGTTCAGGCGCGAAGCGTTTCCCAAACACCTTTCCGCTTCCGCCAAATCGTTTTTTTGGAGCGCCAGCAGACCTTGGCGGAACTCGTCGTCGAAGTTCGACGCCTGCATGGGCGCGAACAGAAGGAGAAATAATGACCAGTACTGCACGCGTTTCGCTTCTTAGCTTATCAGGCCGCGAGCCTTGTTCCGCTGGCCGCGTACTGGTACCCGCAGTAACTTCCGTTGGATTGTCCGGCCCGTCTTTAAGAAGGAATCTTGATCTTGTAATCAATCACGGAGGACAGTTGATTCTATGAAGTCGATTCTGGTCGCCAGCCTGCTGGTGCTTTCTTCTGCCGGGCTGTTTGCTGAAGTTGGGGATACGAAGGGCGTTTTCGATGTCGAGAAAGCCTGGATCGATGCCTCGGGAAAATACGACGTGGACGCGCTCGCGAAAATGATGCGTGACGATTTTGTTGGCGTCACTCCGGACGGTGTGGCGCAGAACTTGCGCGAGTCTTTGACTGCGCTCGATAAGACCCCCGCTGCCGAGAAGGAAGCCCGGGCGAAAGTCAAACCGACCGTGAGCACCGTGCGCGTCAGAATGTACGGCGAAACCGCTGTGGTCACCGGAGCCATCTCGTTTCCCGCGCCGAAAGCGTCGTCCACGCGATTCACGCATGTCTGGGTGAAATCGGGCGACAATTGGTATTTGTGCACTTCTCACGTCAGCCGCATCGCGGAGCCAAGACCTCCGGCGAAACCGGCCAAGATTATCAGATCTCCAAAAGTTTCGTAAAAAATCAAACCGGTACCTGATCCACGATCTCGATTCCGTAAGCTTCGAGGCCGGCCACTTTACGCGGATGATTCGTGAGCAGGCGGATGCTGTGCAGGCCGAGATCGGCGAGGATTTGCGCTCCTATGCCGGCCTCGTGCTGCATTTTGGGAGTACCGACGGGAGTGGAAAACGCGCGATGGTCGCGGATGCCGGGTCCGGTTTGATGGAGATACACGAGAACGCCCGCGCCTTCCTGGGCAATCCGCTCCAGGGACCGCTGGATCATCTCATGACAATCGCAATCGGTGGAACCAAAAACGTCGCCATAGACGCAATGCGAGTGCATGCGGACGAGAACAGGCTCGGCGGAATTGAGTTCGCCATGCACTAGGGCGATGTGCTGCTCCGGCACCACCATGCTGGCGTAGGTGATGGTGCGGAAAGAGCCGAGGGGCGTGCGCAGGCAGCCTTCCGAATGACGCTCGATGCAGCGCTCGTTGTGAAGGCGGTAGCGGATGAGGTCGGCCACGGAAATCATTTTGACGCCGTGGCGTTGGCAGAATTCCTTGAGCTGCGGCACGCGCGCCATGGTGCCGTCCTCATTCATGATTTCGCAGATCACGCCTCCGGGGCGGAGTCCGGCGATGCGGGCGAGGTCGGCCACGGCCTCGGTTTGGCCGGCGCGCACCAGAACGCCGCCCTCACGGGCACGCAACGGGAAAACGTGACCGGGTCGCGCGAGATCTCCCGGTGTGGAATTTGGGTCGATGGCGACTTGAATGGTGCGGGCGCGGTCCGCGGCCGAGATTCCGGTGGTGACGCCCTCGCTTGCCTCGATCGATTCGCAGAACGCGGTGCCGAAGCGCGACGTATTGCGCGAGGTCATCATGGGCAACGCGAGCGCATCGCAGATGTCGGGGCTTAGCGAGAGACAAATCAGGCCGCGTGCATGGGTGGCCATGAAGTTGATGATCTCGGGCGTGATCTTTTCAGCCGCGACGGTAAGGTCGCCCTCGTTCTCGCGATCTTCGTCGTCAACGATGACCACCATGCGGCCGGCGCGGAATTCTTCGACCGCTTCCGGAATGGACGCAAATGGCATTGGCAATTTTAGGATAGCGTGGGGCTAAAGCTTCCCGCCAACGCCGCCGATAGGATTTGTAATCTATCCACCAGCGGTTGTTTTGCGCCGCCCTCTAATAGCGGATCGCGTGCTCGCGCGGTCCGCTGATCTTTTTAAAATTCGGGCCGCCGATGAACTCCGATCAACGCCGATTTCAAAAAACGCCTCAATTTTTGAAAGTATTGCTGTGGGGCTTGCTCACATGCGTCAAGCGGACGTTATCGTTCTCGCGCCGGGTCCACGCGATCGCTTCCTTCAATCCTTGGATGATGCTTTCACCGGCGGTCTGCTGTTTGCGCTGGCGCGTCCTTTTTGCGGCAGGTTTGCAATGCGCGCGGATCAAGGCCACGAACTCCTCGGCGCCTTCGGGATCGTTCTCGGTATGTGTCTTCAAAGCTGCCGCGCTTACTGGAGGCTTAATGATGAGCCCTTCCGGAACCAGCAACGTGCCCGGCTTCGCCTGAGCGCCTTTTTTCAGCTTTTCCGGCATGTCGTCTACCAGTCTAGCTCGATGGCGAGGTCTATTCTCACTGGTACGTCGCCACGATGCGGGTCGTCCGCTCGATCTGGAAATATGCGCCGTCGAGGCCAGGGGGCGTCGTGGTGAAGCGGCCGATGTCGGTGCGGGTCAGGGTTCCAAATTCCAGGAGAGCGCTGGCGCCGCTGGGCGGCAAGACCGACATTACGTCGGCGGGGACGGTCAGCGTCCCGGTGCTGAGATCCGCCGTGCAGGTGAAGACGCCGCGAATTAGGCCTGTCGTATCGGTGGACTCGCCAAGCACGATGGCGACCTCCTGCGTGGCATCGCCGCCGGTCCACGTGATTTGAAGGGGAGTGGAGCGAGTCACGGCGCCGGCGGTGGTCTCGTTGGTCCAGGTGGGTTCGTCGGGAATTTGAAGCGTGGTTTGAAACGGCCCAACCGGCTCACCCGAGCGGCCGCCGAGGACGGCATATCCTCCGGGCATCACGAATACTGGAAGGGTCGCGCTACCGGCCAGACCTCCTCCGATGGCGCCGGAATAAAATCCCGAACTTTGCAGGCCCAGGGTCTCGGTATCGACGGGACCTTGGAACTCTACGGCAAGCCCGGCATTGAGGTACGAGACCGCGGCAGGATCGCCGGGGTCGAGCACATCCGTGTAGTTTGGATTGAGCTGAAAAGTGACAGCCGTACAGGTACCTAACGCGGCGATCGGATAGTTCACGCCGCGCAGCGTCTGAAGGGAACTGAGCGTGCGATGCTCAAACTGCGCCGCGCCTAGATCGATCTGGTATCCGGCGATTATCGTAGTGCCGCTGGTATTCTCTATGCTCGTGACATCGGTTATCGCCACGAGTCCGATATTCGACTGCCCATTCTTGACCGCTGTATTTATGTCCTGCGCGGCGAGGCTGACGGTGTCGGAGCAGGTTCCGCCATTGGTCGAGATGGACATGGTCGTGAAATTCGCGACGATGCCGGCGGCGTTAACCTCGACAGGCACGTAACAGCCGGTGACGCCAGTGGGCACCGTGACATTGATTTGGTCCACGCCGGGATATCCCGACCTGCCTTGATAAAGAATCGTGGCCGCTTGACCGCCGATGTAAACCAAGACAGTGGCGCTCAGGTTGCCCACCGGAGGAGTGGTGGCGTCGCTTCCTGTGATGGGACCGAGTCCCGTTCCCCAAATCACAACCGTTTGTCCCGGCTGCGCGGAGTTGTTGATGGTGTTCGTCGAGGGATTGCCAGAAGAATTGTAGTTCTGGATCACGCCTGGTCCGTAGCCGGCCTGGTTCAGAGAAAATGTCCCAAACGAGGCCGCCACCACCTGGATTGCGATTGCATTGCTGGTGCGGTCGATGTAGGTGAGGGTGACGGAGCCTCCTCCCACTGGCGTGTTCGAGGGGAGTACGGCGGCGACCTGATTTGCGGAGCTGTAGATCATGTAGCAATTGAGGGTGACGTCGCCTACCGTGACGGTGATCGATGTGTCGCCTAGCGTCGTCGGCAAGGGCAGGCTGCCGGCTTGGACCAGGCTGCCGGGACCGAGAAATGTTCCATAAAGGATGAAGATAGAACCTTGCGCGACTCCGGCGCCAGACATTCCGGGGACGCGATAATTTGCGGCGTTGACCGCTTGGGCCTGTGCGTGGAAGGTGAGGCCCGCGCAGAAAAGGATGAAGAAGACGAGTCGATACATTGAGGTCGTTAGCTGGGCAGAAAAACCGCTCCCTTCCGGTCACGGCTCAGAAAAACCGGTCACGGCTCTGTAAGAAACCGGTCACGGCTCTGTAAGATCCGACGTTTGCGGCGCCGATTCTGTTTACTCGGAATCGCTTACAAGCTGGCGCAGTTTCCGCCGGCGGTCCACGAACTTGATTAGCAAGTAGAGCGCCAAAAATAGAAGGGCTGAGAAACCCAGAAGCTGCCAGGCATGGTGGCCGAGGTATGGCAGCGTCTGGGGGCCGAGTCTTTTGCCTAGCCAGGCGAGGGCGAAATAGCGGGGAATTCGCGCGGCGACGAGTACCGCCGTGAATGCGATGACATTTACTTGAAATGCGCCGGAGGCAACGACGAAGAGCTTCATGGGCAAAAATGGGATTGGAACCATCGCCGGAACCAGGACGGTGAGCAATCCGTATTCGAGGAACCAGCGTTTCACGCGGGCGCCGCGCCGGGTCTGAGCGTGGCGTTCGAAGTACGCTTCGCCGCCGCGCCGCGCGATGTAAAACAGGATGATGCTGCCGATGACCGATCCCAGGGCCGCGATTGCCGCAATGAAGTACGCGGATTCGGGGGCCTTCACGGCGAAAAGGATTACGAGGCCGTCGACGCCGCCTGGGACCGGTATACTCAACGAATCGATAATCGCGATGAAAAACACTCCGAGCGGGCCCCAGGCTTGCAGGGTTGCGATGAATTTCTTCACTGCAGCAGGCTCAGCAGAGTCGACTCATCAATGACCGCAACGCCCAGTTCTTTGGCCTTGTCCAGCTTGGACCCGGCTTCCTCGCCAGCGACGACATAATCGGTTTTCTTGCTCACCGATCCGGTGACCTTACCGCCCGCCGCTTCTATCTTTTCTTTCGCTTCTTCACGCTTCAATGTTGGTAGTGTCCCCGTGAGAACGAACGATTTCCCGGCCAAAGCTCCGGCCTTTTTCTTGGGCTTGATCTGCTGCTCGAATTGCAGCCCGGCCTTCCGGAGCCGCTCGACCAATTCCTTATTGTGCGGTTCGTTGAAAAATTTAAAGATGCTGTGCGCGACTTTGGGGCCGACCTCTTCGGCCTCCTGCAGCGCTTCCTGATCCGAATTGGCGATGACGTCGAGGCTGCCGAAGGTGTCGCCGAGGATTTGCGCGGTGCGCTCGCCTACGAACGGGATGCCGAGTCCGTTTAAAACCCGGTGCAGCGGACGGGCGCGCGAGGCATCGATATTGGCGATGATCTTCGCTGCCGATTTCTTGCCCATGCGCTCGAGATCCATGAGCTGCTCAGTGGTGAGGTTGTAGATATCCGCGACGTTTTGGACCATCTTCTTAGACACAAGCTGGTCCACTAGTGCGTAACCCATGCCGTCGATATCCATGACGCCGCGCGCCGCGAAGTGCAGGATCGATTCTTTGAGCCGCGCTGGACAGTTCGTGTTGATGCAGCGGCTGGCGGACTCGCCTTCTTCACGCACGATATCGCCGCCGCATACCGGGCAATGCTTCGGCATTTTGAAAGGCTTGCGGTCCACGCCCTGCGCGACCACGCGAACTACTTTGGGGATGACGTCGCCGCTGCGCTCGATGAGCACCGTGTCGCCAATTTCGACTCCGAGGCGCGCAATTTCGTCTTCATTGTGCAGGGTCGCATTTGACACGGTGACGCCACTGATGAAGACCGGCCGCAGATGCGCGACCGGTGTGAGCGCGCCGGTTCTTCCGACGTATACGCCGATGCTTTCGATGACCGTTTGCTCCTGCCGGGCGGGAAACTTAAACGCGATGGCCCAGCGCGGGGCTTTGGCCGTCCAGCCGAGCGTCTGCTGCTGAGGGATGGAATCTACTTTTGCGACGACGCCATCGATTTCGTAGGGCAGGGAATCGCGCTTCGCTTCCCACTCATGGCAGAAGGCCAGGAGCTCGTCCACATTGGCGCATTTTGCTTTGTGAGGGTTTACTTTGAAGCCCATTTTTTCCAGGGCTAGCAGGGATTGCCAGTGGCTTTCGAAAACTGTTGTGCCGTTGGCGAGGAGGAAGTAGGGGTAGAAATCGAGGCGGCGGGAAGCGGTGACGCTGGGTTCGAGGTTGCGGACGGCGCCGGCTGCGGCGTTGCGGGGGTTGGCGTAGCGGGGGAGATCTTCGGCGTCGCGTTGCTCGTTGATGCGCTCGAAGGCGCGGCGGTTCATGATGCATTCGCCGCGGGCTTCGAATTGGTAGGGCGGGCCATCGGTTCTTGTGGCCTGCTTCGGTTGCGACGCAGACGACGCAAGGCGATCGTCGGCGCTACTGGGAGACAAGAAAGCAGACGACGCAAGGCGATCGTCTGCTCCACCCGTGCGATCGTCTGCTCCACCCGTGCGATCGTCTGCTCCACCCGTGCGGAGGGGGAGCGAGCGGATGGTGCGGGCGTTTTCGGTCACATCTTCGCCGACCAGGCCGTCCCCGCGCGTTATAGCCTGTTCGAAATATCCGTTGCGGTAGCGGGCTGCCATGGAGAGCCCGTCCATCTTCAATTCAGCCACGTATTCGTAGGGCGCGCCACTCAAGAGATCGCGCACGCGGCGATCGAACTCGTGCAGTTCCGTCTCGTTCAGCGCATTGTCGAGGCTCAGCATCGGGGAACTGTGGGCCACTTTGACGAAGCCTTCGCGGGCCTTGCCGCCGACGCGCTGGGTGGGCGAATCCGATGTTACGAGATCGGGATGTTCCGCTTCGATGGCGCTGAGACGCCGCACCAGCGCGTCATATTCCGCGTCGGTGATGGCGGGCGCGTCGAGCACGTAATAAAGATGCTCGTGCCGCTGAATCTCCTGCCGCAGCTTTTCCGCTTCCTGAGCGGCGCTCGCGCCGGCCGTGGTCTTCGTCATCGGTTCTCTATAATTAGATTACTGATATATCGTAAAGCCTTCATCATCTATAACCCATACGCTGGCAAACTGCGGGGCCGGGCGCAGCACTTCATAGGGCGCGCCGTTGGTATTTTGTCGGAAGCCGGGCACCAAGTCGAAGCAGTTCCAACACACGGTCCGCGAACCGCCGCCACAGTGGCGCGGGATTGCATCGCGCGCGGGGCGGACTTGCTGCTGGTGGCGGGCGGCGACGGGACCATGAACGAAGTGGTCAACGGCGCGGTGCATTCGGACGTGCCGGTGGGCATCTTACCGGGAGGCACGGCCAATGTGCTCGCGACGGAATTGCGAATCTCGAAGCGAGTTGAGAACGCCGCCAAGCTCGTTTCGGAGTGTACCGCCGAGCGCATCTCGCTGGGGTTGCTGCGCTGCGCGGATGCCGAGCCCCGCTATTTCGCATTGATGGCGGGCGCGGGTCTGGACGCGCTGATTGTGTATAAGATCAACGCGAAGCTGAAGTCGGCGATTGGGAAGGTGGCGTATTGGATCGCGGGATTCGTACACGGGATGCGAATCCTGCCCGAGTTTACGGTCGATGTTGCGGGGGAGCAATACCGTTCCAGCTTTGCGCTAGCCACGCGCGTGCGGAACTACGGCGGCGACCTGGAAATTGCGCGGGATATCACGCTTCTCGAGAACGATTTTGAAGTTGTGCTGTTTGAGGGCGTGAATCCGCTGAGGTACGTGAAGTATTTGACGGCCGTACTGCTGGGAAAGACCGCGGGGCTTAAGGGCGTTACCGTGTTGCGGACGGATCGGCTGGAAGTCTCGTCGCCCGAGGATCGGCGGATTTATATTCAAGTGGACGGCGAGTACGCGGGGCGTCTGCCCGCGGCCATCGAGATTGTTCCCAACTGTCTCAGCCTGCTGATTCCGCCGCAATTCGTTACGCGAGCATTCGATCGCGATCGTACATGGACAACTTCACCCACACGTTAACGGGTCTCATGATTAGCCGCGCCGGTCTGAACCGGCTGCATGAGCGCGCGACGGCAGCGCTCCTGCTGTCGGCCAATGCGCCGGATCTGGACGGAGTTTGCCTGCTGGGAGGGCCGCTCGCCTATATCCAGCTTCATCGCGGCCTAACGCACTCGATTGCGTTTGCGCCTGTTATGGCGCTGATTACGGTGCTGATCGTGTGCGCGTTCATGCGGACGTTTCGCGGCTGGTTGAAGCTTTTTGCGGTGTCGCTGGTGGGGGTCGCGAGCCACCTGCTGCTCGACTGGACGAACACGTACGGCGTGCGATTGTTTTTGCCTTTTTCCTCAGAGTGGCTGCATCTGGATTTGAATCCTCTGATGGA
>JBEKUT010000156.1:0-14527 GCA_049514735.1 Bryobacteraceae bacterium | reverse complement strand
CGTTGAGCCGATCGAAGGAGCCAGCTTTCAGATTGCGCAGCATCTCGGGCGGATTATCGGCCGGAATCCCTTTCAGCACGGCGCCCGTCGATTGCAACGGACCCGCCACCAGAACATATCCATACAGGTCCGGCTTCACGCTGACCACATGCGGAATCTTGCGGAGTTTCGGATCGAGTTCGGGCCAGTTCTCGATCCCATATTTCGGCTCCTTCTCGAGAATCTGCACGTGCGCGGTGGCGCCGAGCAGAGAGCGCTGCAGCGTGTTCCGGAATCCGTTGTTGATCGCCAGGGCGATCACGAGGGCCATCACACCGGCGGCGACCCCGATAATCGAAATCACCGTGATCACCGAGATTACAGCCTGCTTGCGCTTGGCCCGCAGATAGCGGCCGGCGACGAAAAGCTCGAATCCGCGCGTGCTACTTGGGATCACTTGTCTGTGGACGCAGTAACGGAAAAAGAATCACATCGCGAATCGATTTGGAATTGGTCAGCAGCATCACGACACGGTCGATGCCAATTCCCTCGCCTCCCGCCGGCGGCATGCCGTAGCTGAGCGCGCGCACGTAATCTTCGTCCATCTGATGCGCTTCTTCGTCGCCCTGGGCGCGTTCGCTAAGCTGCATCTCGAAACGATGCCGCTGCTCCAAAGGATCGTTCAATTCAGTAAACGCGTTGCCAATCTCCATGCCGGCCGCGTAGATCTCGAAGCGGTCGACGAAGTCCGGATTATCCGGATTGTTCTTCGATAACGGCGACACCTCGACAGGATATTCGTAGACGATGGTCGGCTGGATCAGCGTGTGTTCGAAATTGCGCTCGAACGCTTCGACTAACGCGTGGCCCTTCAAATCCGGTTCGCCGACAATCTCGCGCATGGTCCGCCGAGCGATGTTGCCGAAGTCGAGTTGCTCGCCTTGATATTCCACGACAGCCGAACCCGTCGCTTCCACGGCCGACTCGCGCAGCAACTCCTGCGAGAGATCCATCATGCCGTGATAATCCGTGTAGGCCTGATAAAACTCCAGCATCGTGAACTCAGGATTATGGTGCGTCGAGATACCTTCGTTCCGGAAATTGCGATTGATTTCAAAGACGCGCTCCAGCCCGCCCACCAGCAGCCGCTTCAGATACAGCTCCGGAGCGATGCGCAGGAATAGATCGATATCGAGCGTGTTGTGATGCGTGGTGAACGGGCGTGCCGCAGCGCCGCCGTACAAAGGCTGCATCATCGGCGTTTCCACTTCCAGATACCCGTGCGCGTTCAAGACGCGTCGCATGGCGCCGATAATCTTCGCGCGAGTCACGAAAACCTTGCGCACATCGGGATTCGAAATAAGATCGAGATAGCGCTGGCGGTAGCGCATCTCGACATCTTCGAGCCCATGCCATTTCTCAGGCATGGAGTAAAGCGTCTTGGAGAGGAAATCGAGCTTCTCGACGTGCAGGCTCAACTCGCCGGTCCGCGTGCGGAAGAGATAGCCCTCCGCGCCGATAATATCGCCGATATCGAGAAGTTGAAAAAGGGCGTAGTCGCGCTCCGGAACGCCATCTTTTCGGACGTAGATCTGGAGCGTCTCGCCGTTCTGTTGGAGATGCGCGAAGCCCGCCTTGCCCATGCGCCGGATGGTCATCACGCGGCCGGCAATGCGCACGATGACGCGCGGCTCCAGCTCCTCCGCGCTCTTCGAATCCTAGCCGGAGCGGATCTGCGGAATCGTATGCGTGAAGTCGAAGCGGTGGCCGTAAGGCTGAAAGCCTAGCGCCTCGATTTCCTTGATCCGGTCCAGCCGCTGACCGTACAACTCGTCTTCAAGCGACAATCGTTACTCTCCTGATTCCTCGCCGATCGCTTCATCGAGCAGCAGCGAGAACTCGCGCGCCTTGGTGCTGACGTCCTGACGCAGTTTGGAAAGATCGTCGACCGCGGTTTGGAGCTGATCCGCCAAATGCAGGCACGCCAGAACAGCGATGCGCGCGCCGTCGATATTGCCGCCCCGCGAAGCGATCGAGTGCATCAGATCGTCGATCTTGTGCGCGAGTTGTTCGACGCGCGCCGATTCTTCACCGGACGCGACCAAGGAATAGCTTTGGTTGAATATCGTTACTCGGACCGCATCAGGCCGGGCCATCGCGACTGAACTACGCGCCGCTCAATACTTCCATCTGCCCCAGCAGCTTCTCAATACGCGAGCGGACCTGTTTGCGTTCCGAGCGGAGCTCTTCCAGTTCCAGATTGAGGCGCTCGGCGTCGGCGTGCGCGGCGGATGCGTCCGCACGTGCCGCGGATGATTCCGCATGTGCTGACGACGCGTCCGTCTGAGCTGCATTGAGTTCCACACGGATCCCATCGCGCTCGTCAACGGTGCGATGCAGTTCCGCCTCCAGCGATTGTTTTTCGGCGCGCAGTTGCATGACCAATTCCACCGCGCGAGTAATGCGCTCCTCCAGGCTGGAGAGAGTATCGATTTCTTCCGCCGTTCTTGCTCCTGCTGACATACAGACCGTGCTCCTGTTTCTACTTTTTTACGCGGCCACTGTGTGGGCCGCTTTTGCTTTTTCCACCAGAGCCGTGAACGCTGTTGCGTCGTTCAATGCGATCTCCGACAAGATCTTGCGGTTGAGATCGATCCCGCTCTTTTTCAAGCCGTTCATGAACTTGCTATAGGATATGCCGGCCGCGCGGCAAGCCGCTCCGATGCGTATGATCCACAGCGAACGGAAATCGCGTTTCTTGAGCCGGCGGCCCTTGTAGGCGTAGACGAGGGATTTTTCAACCGCCTCCTGCGCCGCCCGGTTGAGCTTGCTCTTAGTCAGGAAAAAGCCGGAAGCGCGTTCCAGCGTCTTATGGCGGTATGCTCTTCGTTTAGTTCCGCGTTTTACTCTTGGCACGTTTTAACTCCTTCTTGTTTTATTGGGCGAGACAGGCACGGCCGGCGCGGCTCGCTCCGAAAACTCGTTTCCGTTAATACGGAATCATTCTCTTCAAACTGGGCTGATCCGCTGGGTCTGCTAAGACCGCATGACGGAGCTTACGCTTACGGGAGCGCGCCTTGGAGGTCAGGATATGGCGCGAGAACGCATGATGACGAACCACCTTGCCGGTACCTGTTTTCTTGAACCGTTTAGACGCACCCTTATGTGTCTTCAGCTTGGGCATTTTATTGTCCTGGGTGTCCCTGGGCGTACCTAGGGTATTGTGTTAACCCTTTCAGCTTACCATAGGCGAACGCTTAAGTTTCCGAGCCGTGACCGGAAGGGAGCGGTCCCCGCGTTAACAGAACCGCGGCGGTTACGGAGCGCTTACCAGACGATTGGGCACCTCCTGATCCTTATACTGCAACTGATACAGCTTCCAATAAATCCCTCGCGCCGCGAGCAACTCCTGATGCGTCCCAATCTCCCGAAGCTGACCCTTATGCATCACCATAATCCGGTCGGCCCGCTGGATAGTAGAAAGCCGGTGCGCGATCACGATCGACGTGCGCCCTTCCACCAGACGATTGAGCGCCTCCCGTACACGCAGTTCCGTCTCCGTATCGACACTGGAAGTAGCCTCGTCGAGAATCAAGATCCGCGGATTATGCGCCAGCGCCCGCGCAAAACTGATGAGCTGCTTCTGGCCCGTGGAAAATCCAGCCCCGCGCTCCCGCACTGGCTGCGCGAAACGCTCCGGAAGACCCTCCACGAAATCGAGCAGGTTGACTCGTTCAGCCGCCTCCACAAGCTCATCGTCGCCAATGCCGGAAGTTCCCAACCGAATATTGCTTTCAATGGTTCCTGTGAACAAGTGCGGGTCCTGCAGCACGACACCAAAATTGCGGCGCAGTTCCGTCAGATCGAAATCCCGCACATCGATTCCGCCGATCCGCACATGCCCGCGTTGGACGTCGTAAAACCGAAGCAGCAGATTGGCCAGCGTGGTCTTGCCCGCGCCGGTGTGACCTACCACAGCGATGGTCTCGCCGGGTTCAATGCGAAAGCTGACGTCGCGCAGCACCCAGTCTTCGTCTTTATACGCGAACCAGACTCGTTCAAGTTCTATCGTCGCGGGTGCCGTCGGAAAGGGCTTCGGTTCACGCGGCGATTGGATCTCGGCGGGAGTATCCAGCAGCTTGAAGATTCGCTCGGCCGCCGCCATGGCCGCCTGCAGAATGTTGTACTTCTCGCTTAGATCCTGAATCGGGCGGAAGAAGCGCAGGCCGTATTGAAAAAACGCCACCAGGATACCCAGCGATAGCGCTCCTTGCCGGATGCGAAACCCGCCATAGGCGAGCAGAAACGCGAGCGACAACATCCCGAGAAATTCGACCACCGGATAAAACCAGCCATACGCCGTAATCGAATCCTTGTAGGCGTCCATGTGATCGCGATTGATCTTGTCGAATTCGCGGATGCTTCTCGCCTCGCGATTGAAGACCTGCAGCACGGCGATTCCGTTGATGTGCTCCTGAAGATAGGCGTTGATGCGTGCGATCGCGACTCGAATCCGGCGGTAACTCTGTTGCACGGTACGCCGGAAAATCATCGTGACCACGATCACAAAGGGCATGACACCGAGGAGCAGGCCGCTCATGCCGGGGCTCAGGTTGAGCATCGCGATAATCACGAACGTCAGCATCAGCACGTCGCCGATGATCATCACCAGACCGGAGGTGAACAGTTCATTGAGCGTGTCCACATCGGTGGTGACGCGCGTCACCAGGCGGCCCACGGGATTACGGTCAAAGTACGGAATGTCGAGCTTCTGAAGGTGCCCCATCAACTCGCGGCGCAGATCGAACATGGCCTTCTGGCCGGTCCACTGCATGAGATAGGTCTCGCCGAAGTCGCACAGGAAACTGCCGATTATCGCCAGCAAGTAGACCAACGATATTTGGGCGATTCCAGTCCACGGATCGGCCGAGAGGAAGCCCAAGAACGGCGGGTGCGAGCGGGAGGACGACGGCGCAATATAACGGTCCACCGTGATCTTTGTGAGGAGCGGGCCGACCACCTGCAGTACGGAATTGACCAGCAGTAACGCGAGCGAAATTACGACCGTACGCCGGTACGGCTTCATATAAGACAGAAGCCGGCGCATGATGCGGGCGTCGTACGCCTTCCCTAAAACTTCTTCTTCCACGTACTTTCAGTTTAGCGGGCGCGTCTAGTTCGGCTTGTTTTTCCTGAACGTGAATTTCAGAAACGCCCCGATCGCAACGCCCACAGGGATGGTGAGCAACAGATTGCGCTTCATTTTCGACTTCGGCTGCGGTGGAATGAACCCGGAAGGCGGGGCCGGTGGAAGAACTCTGCCCATCTTCATCGCTCGCGTGTCATAAGAAAACCGTTTGGCGCAGTCCAGACAAACGACATAGGTTTGGCCTTGCGGTTCACCCGGCTTAAAGACCGGAGTTACAGGGCGCGTCAAGCGGCTATGCCGGCATCGAAAAACAAGGCTGAAGGGATTATCAATCATGTTGACACTTCATTTGGACCAGGGAGGCGTGATGCCGTTCATGCGCGCATAAGCGATCGCCTGTCCCAAATGTTCCGCGGTATGCGTGTTGAGGTAAGCGAAGACGGCGCGCTGCGTGGTCGCGGTGCCGAAAAAGTCGATGTCCCGCGTGAGAGATCCGCTCTTTGCCGTCTCAAAAGCTTCCTTAGCTTCCGCAAGACTATCCGTCAGTTTCTTGATCACATGCTCCTTATCGAGAGGCTCGCGTTCGGCCTTCGCCTGAGCCTCGATCTGTTTCTCGATTTCATCCTTTGTAGCGCCGCCCGCAATCATCAGATGCAAATGTACGGCTTCTGCAATGTGCAAAAATACTTCTCGAAACGAGCGCACCCCGGCGGCCGGACGCCAGCCATAGTTGTCTTCGGGAACGGCCTTCGCCAGCGCCAGCACATTCGTCTGCAGCTCCGAAAAAGAGAACAGCAGGTCGGCCAGCACCGGCGGTTGCGATGCGTCCTTCACGTCGAGCAATTCAAGATCGAAAATCAGTTCGGCTTTCGGAGGAATGGGTCCGCGGCCCTGCTCGCCGTATGCCATTTGATAAGGAATGAAGAGGCGCCGTTTCCCGCCAACCCGCATGCCTTCGAAGCCCAGATCGAACCCCGCGATCACTTGCCGCCGTCCCTGCACGAACGTGAAAGGATCTCTGCCAACGGACGAGTCGAATTGCGTTCCATCGCGCAGCCAGCCGGTATAGTTCAGCGTGTATTGTGCGCCGGGCCGCGCGGCAGCGCCGTCGCCTTTTTTGATATCGATGTATCTGAGTTGCGGTCCTTCGTGAACGTCGCCCGTCACCGCCGGCACCGAGGCTGGCATCTGCGCGGTAAAGGCCTGGGCAAACAAATGCGCCGGCGCGCACAAATGCGACGCCAGAATCAATAAAGGAATAACCGAGGCTCGCATTCCCATATTATGCGCTGTTCTCAATGCGCCGGAGCTCTCCGCTCAACAACAACGGCAAATCCGCGATCGGGCAGCGCACGCCGATGTAGAACGTCCCAAAATCCGAGTACGCCGCGCTCACCTCGTCGAAGCGCATTTCATAGATCAGCTTCTTGAAGACGACAGGATCGTCGGCAAACAAATCGACGCCCCACTCCCAATCGTCGAACCCCACCGATCCTGAAATGATCTGCTTCACCTTGCCGGCGTAACGCTGGCCGATATTGCCATGATCTTCCATTTGCCGCGCTCGCTCCGTGATGTGTAAGCGATACCAGTTCTTGTCCTCGCCGCGGCGGCGGTTCATGGGATAAAAACTCACATAGCGGTTGTCGGGAATCGCGGGATACAAACGCGGGCGCATGGCTTCGCGCTGGCGTTGCAGCGTGTCCTCGATCTCCGCATTCCAGGCGTCCGAGAAAGGCGCGACGTTGCGCTCGGCGAGAGATTTGTACAGGCTGACGGAAGACTTGTAGAGCCCCAGTTCCACCACCGACAAATACGACGTGGTTTGTTCCAGGAAATCGAAGAGCTTGGTGCGCGCGAGTTGCAATTCCGCGCGGTTCAACTCGTCGAAAGATTCCCGGTAGTGCATTACCATCAGATCGCCCTTGTGTCCCAAGAGCGAGAAGATGGCGCTTTGATTCTTCTCCATCTCCTGCAAGACCGGAATAGCATCGTCAAGGATACGCCTGCGTGGTCCATCTTCCAGGGAATGCCAGGCCGGCCAACGCACGCGAAACATCTGGTGCAAAACGCTGGAGCCTTCGAGCGTAAGAGGGACCGGATTCAATTCGGCGATGGATGTTGGCGCGGACATATCTCTATCGTATCTTTTCTGCGATTTTTCGATTGGGCCGGCACTTTGAGGCATGAAGAAACTGTTCTTGGTTTTCCTCGGTTTTGCGATGCTGCTCTCGGTCGCTTCCACCGCGAGCGCCGCCTCAAAGAAAAGTTCCGGATCTCATAAGTCCGGGACAAGCCACAAATCGGATTCCGGCAAGAAAACACCCAAGTCCTCAAGCCATCGGTCCAGTCAAACGTAGCGCAAACGTGGAGCAGACGATCGGTTTTCGTCGTCTGCGTTTTCTCAAAAAAAGGACAGGCCACTGGTGGCGCAGACGATCGTTTCGTCGTCTGCGTTTTCTCAAAAGAAAGACAGGCCACAGAACCCGATGGCCTGTCCCACTCGTGCCGGATCAATCACGACCTATACTTGAACGTGGGGCGGGCCATCGCCTTGCGTGGCCTGCCCGTCCGTGCCAGTAACGAATGCGCCGATTCACCGACTATGATCCGTTCGCGTGGCTCTACGCGAACTACTGGGGCGAGGAGTTTCATCGCGAGGTAATCCCCGCGTTGGACCGTCTGGTCTTGGATCTACTTCCACGCAAGGCCGAAATTCTCGACCTCTGCTGCGGCGATGGACGCGTCGCGCGAACGCTGTCCAAACGCGGCTACAAGGTCGTCGGAGTCGACGGATCGGGCCACATGCTCAGTTACGCCAAGCAGCGCGCGCCCAAAGTGGAGTTTTACCTCAAAGACGTCAGGAGTTTTCAATTCCCACCACGCTTCGACGCCGCCATCTCAACCTTCGATAGTTTGAACCATATCATGACCATGGAGGATTTGAAAAAGGTCTTCCGGAATGTTCAAGCATGTTTGAAACCCGAAGCGTATTTTGCGTTCGACCTGAACCGCGAAGAAGCCTACATTGAATTATGGTCGAGGACGTCGACGCTGGTGGATAAGAAGGCCGTCAGCATCGCGCGCGGAACGTACGATAGCGCGCGCAAGATTGCGGACTGCTTCGTCACGCTGATGCGGCTGGAAGATGGCCAGTGGGTCCGCTCCGACTTCCGCCTCACTCAGAAACTTCATGCCGAAGACGAGGTCCTGGCGGGATTGCAGGAAGCGGGCTTCGAGACCAAGGTCTTCGATGGCACACGCGACCTCGGAATGCATGGCGACGTAGGCTGCGGGCGCAACTTCTATCTGGCCCGCAAGATCGCTTAAGGGTAGCCCCTCCTCGAGAAAGGTTTCGGCAAATTTTGCACTATAAGCAATTCTTGCCGGTCGCGGTCTTTGTGCTTCACTCGGGCTGCGTATAGCGAGTTAAACCCGCGTTCATAGGTACTTAGCTCCCCTCCGTTGCGGGTACTAAAACTCCCCCCAAAAGTTGGTATCCTACGTGCCATCAGCGTTGGGTCCGGGTTCCCGGACGCCAGTAGTACCAGGATACAAAATGGCCGCGTTCAGACCAGGATCAGTCTATGACGCGCGCTGAATTTCTTAAAAGTAGGGGAGGATGCATGCCGAAAATACGCACTTTTGAAGACCTCTTTATCGATGAGTTAAAGGACTTGTACAACGCGGAGCAGCAGCTCACGCGCGCGCTTCCGAAGATGGCCAAGGCCGCGAGCACGCCGGAGTTGAAGAAGGCCTTCGAAACGCATCTTGAGGAGACACGGGAACAGGTCCGTCGGCTGGAGCAGGTTTTCGAAGAGATCGGCACACCAGCGAAAGGTAAAACATGCCATGCCATGAAAGGTTTGATCGAGGAAGGCAAGGAACTTTTGGATGAAGGCATGGAAAATGAGGTTCTGGATGCCGGACTTATCGGCGCCGCACAACGCGTAGAGCATTACGAAATAGCGGCTTACGGGACTGCGCGCACCATGGCCGAGACGCTGGGTCACAAAAAGGCCGTCAAGTTGCTTAATCGGACATTGAGTGAGGAAAAAGCTGCTGACGAGAAGCTGACCCGAATCGCTGAAAACGGAGTGAATGCTCGGGCAGCGGGACTGGGCGCCGCGGAGGAAGCAAGTTAGACCCGGAAAGCAGCCCTCCGGAAAGGGAGAAAAGACATGCTTGGATTGCTTCTGCTCATCGTTCTGATTGTTCTGCTTTTGGGTGCGTTGCCGTCGTGGCCATATAGCCGCGGATGGGGATATTATCCCAGCGGAATTTTCGGAGTGGTGGTAGTTATTATCATCGTCTGGTTGTTACTGGGGCATTTTTAAGATGAGCGCGTTCGATAACTCGCTTCAATCGTAGACAACTTTATTTGAGGAGCACTGGAGCCCAATGACAAGAGAAGAATACGGCGCGGCCTACCAAAAAGGCTACAATCTGACGGTCCGGTTTCTGGTTTCGCGTGGTCTCTCCTATGACTCCGCCCAGGAAACGGCCCAGGCTGCATGGGCCAAGGGATGGGAGCGTCTAGGTCAGCTTCGCGATTCAAACATGGTGCTGACGTGGATGAATAGTATCGCGCTCAATATACATCGGAGTTACATCCGGCGTGAGCCGCTGCTTCAAACGCTGCCGGAATTGTCGACGCCGCCGAAGATCAATCTCGCGGCCATCGATGTGAGAAGAATTTTGAAATGTTGCAAGACTAACGATCGCATGGTCCTGCAGCGCCACTATCTCGAGGGCTACAAGGTTCAAGAGATTGCCAATTCTCACGGGTGGACCGAGACTGCCGTCCGTATTCGTTTATTGCGCGCGCGCCGAACCGTCGGCAAACGCCTGGGCCGGCGCATCGAACCCACGGCGGCCGTGGCGGAACGGAAGCGCGAAGTTGCGGCTCAAGCGGCTCAAGCGGCCGCGGAAGCCGAAGCTTTTAGCGCTGCTGAAGCTGTCAGCGCTTGACAGACACGTGCAAGACTGACCGCGTCTAAACCGCAACCTTTCTACTATTAACTATTTACTGAATCCGAGGAGGATTATGAAACTGCGTCTTGCTTTTACATTCGCACTCGCTCCAGTGCTACTGATGGCTGGCGACGACCGTGCGAAAGATGTCAAAATTATCGATGAATCCGCAAACGTTTTCCGCGAGATCATGTCGGCTCCCGACAAAGGCGTCCCGCACGACATTCTCGAAAAGGCGCAATGTATCGGTATTGTTCCTAACTTGAAACGCGCTGGATTTATCGTCGGCGCCAAATACGGCAAGGGCGTCCTGGTATGCCGGACAGATCACGGCTGGAGCGCGCCATCGATCGTAAGGATAGAAGGCGGCAGCGTTGGCTTCCAGATCGGGGCAGGCGAAACGGACGTGGTTTTCGTGGTTCAGAACAGGACCGGTGAAAGCCATCTGATGGAAGATAAGTTCACGCTCGGCGGCGATGCGTCGGCGATGGCGGGCCCGGTTGGCCGCGACGCTTCGGCTGAAACGGATGCCATGATGCATGCGGAAATTCTGTCCTATTCGCGGGCGCGCGGCTTGTTCGCGGGTATCTCGCTCGAAGGCGCCACGATGCGCCCCGATAGAGACGATATTGCCGCGCTTTACGGCCCGAACGCCACCGTGCATGACGTGCTCGAGGGGAAAGTATCGCGGCCACCCGAGGCCAAGCCCCTTTATGGGGCCCTCCATAGTTATGCGGAGGGCCACGGCCGGACTTCCTGACATCCCAACTTGCCTTTGAATATAACGGCCCGGCGCGCGAACAGCGTTCCGGGCCGTTCGTTTATCGTGCTAAGATCGGGTACGCATTGTGCGGTATTGTATCTACCTTATCGTTTTCGGTACCGCTTCCTTCCTGTGTGCTCAAAACCCCGAGTCACCCGTCATACGCGTACAATCCACACTCGTACTCGTTCCGGTGACGGTTACTGACGCCAACAATCGCTATGTGCTGGGTCTTGAGAAACAGGACTTCCGTATCTTCGAAGACGACGTCGAACAAACCATCAAGCAATTCTCCGGTGAAGACGCCCCGTTATCGGTCGGCCTGATCGTCGACACCAGCGGGAGTATTGGAACGAAGCTCGATCTGTGCCGCGAGGCCGTGAAGCAGTTCCTGAAAACGATGAACAATCAGGACGAAGCCTTCCTGGTGGAGTTTAACGAGCGGGCCGAGTTGGCGGCCGGTATCACAACGGACACCGATAGGATTCTCGATAAGCTGAGCGCGGCCACGGCCGGCGGAATGACGGCAATGTTCGACGCGCTGTACGTGGGTCTGCGCGAAATGAAAAAAGCGAAGAATCCCCGCAAGACTCTGCTGGTCATTTCCGATGGCGGCGACAACAACAGCGTGTTTAGCGCCAAGGAAATTATGGATCTGGTGCGTGAAGCCGACGTCCAGATCTACGCCATGGGAGTGTTCGAACCGTTCGCATCTCTGGGTTTGAGCGTATCTGAACTCGCCGGCCCGCGGCTGCTGTCAGGCATCGCGGAACAGACAGGCGGACGGGCATTCGCGGCGTCCGCTCTGGAAGAACTGCCCGCCATCGCAGGGCGTATCGGAATCGAACTGCGCAATCAATACGTGCTGGCGTATTCTCCAACCGATCAGGCAAAAAACGGGAAATATCGAAAGCTGGCTGTTAAGCTATCGCAGCCCGAGGGTCTGAGTGGTTTGAAGGCCCGCTGGCGCGCCGGTTATTACGCACCTACCGGTGCCGAATCACAATAGGGTGACTCACCACTGGTGGCCGGGAGGTGGTTGGGCGGGTAATGGTCGAAACTCTCGAAGGCGGGCGCCATAAGCCGGGTGGAACATAGCCCGGCATGCGATAGCCGTAGCCATACGGATAACCTCCATAAATCAGGCCCGTGCGATACAGCGGTATGTAGGAATAGCCGAACATCGGGCTTCCATAAATCGAGAGCGGCGAAGCCAGCGCGGCGCCATAAGGTGAAAGAGAAGGATCGTAGGGATACGCGCCGTAATCGTACGCCTGGGTGGAAGGATTATTCAGCTCACTGGTCAAGTTATCGCTCGACGCCGCGGAAGCATCGTTGGCCTGGATGTCCTCGCTTCTGGTACTCGCCCAGCGGTCCAGACCATCTTGACCACCATCGAGATTGAGGGTCCGCGACGCGAGCGCGGGAGTGAATGGCAGAACCCGTCCCGACGCCACAACTACGGACTTGGCGTTGAGCGTTACCTCGGCTTCTCCATTTTCAACCTTTAACTCTGCTGGAGCTGAATCGAAACGGTATCGGCCCTGTTCGCGGAAATGAACCTGATAGCCTTTGTAAACCAACGTGACCGGCGCGTTCGAAGCTCCATTTCGCGAATCGAGACTTGCCGATCCGCCGATGAACTCCACTCGGGTGTCCGAGAGCCGAGTAGATAGCATCCGCATGGAACTGTTCTGATCGATGCGGATGAAGACGCCGGGCGTCAAAAGCACTTCCGCGCGTCCATCGTCGGTGCGCAGTTCGGAGCCCTGCCTGACTTCGTAGAATTTGCCGAACTTCTGTTCGAGGGGTTGCCCATCGACAGAAACCGAGCCTTCAAAGAAATGAACCAGGCCGGCGCGGGCAGAGACCACGGATTGTGCGCAAATGGGACTGTACCCGAGTGAAAGGATGGCTGTCGCGAAGGAGACACAGCGAGACGACATAACGACAGAATTGATCCGTATGAACTTTTTGTCAAGCCTTTTGATCGGAGGGGCCGTCTTTCGCGGGCGGCGGTTCGTCATAATGGGAAAGTAACCCTTGATATCCACAGTTGCAGAAACTCCGGCACGGCCGGCTTTAGAGAGCCGCGCATCGAAACTGATTCGCGAGATCCTAGAGTCCGGACGCCCGCTCACTTATATTCGATCCTCGGAAGAACAGCGCGCCGCGAGAGTGCTCCGCGAGGTGAGCGGAAGACTTCCCGGTCCGGTTGCCGTGTGGACCTGGAGCCTTACCGAAGGTATGCATCGCGAGGGGGAAGAGAGCGAAGCGGGTACGCACGAACCGCGCGGCGCGCTCGATTTTATCGCGGCATATCGTGGCGCGGCCATCTTCCATTTGAAAGATTTTCACGAGCCGCTGCGAGACTCGCCCGACATCCGCCGGCGCTTGCGAGACCTCTATGAAAGTTGCCGGGACCGGCAAAAATGGATCGTCATTACGTCGCCCGTCAAGTCTATTCCGGAGGAACTGGACCGGACGCTGATGTTTGTCGAACTGCGGCCTCCGGATCTGGTGGAGCTGGTGGATTTCCTGAGGGAAGAGACGCGCGATCTCCCGGCCGGGGCTGAGATGAGCGAGACGCTTTTGACGCAGCTCGCGCGGCCGCTGCAGGGCCTGACGCTCGACGAAGCGCGCTATGCACTGCGCCGCGCCTTGGCCAGAAGCAGCCGTCTGGGTCCCGAATCGTTGTCCGCTTTGCTCGAAGAGAAACGGCTGCTGATCAATCGCAGCGGCGTTCTCGAATACATCTCTGAAGGAACCGATATCGGCGATGTCGGCGGACTCGAAAATCTCAAAACGTGGCTGCTGGACCGGCAAAAACTGTTTGCGATGCGCGAGGGTTTGAGCAGCGAAATTGTGCCCAAAGGCGTTTTGCTGATGGGAATTCCAGGCTGCGGCAAGAGCCTGGCTATCAAAGCCATCGCTTCCGCGTTCGAGCTCCCACTCTACCGCGTCGATATGATCGAGATTTTCTCCGGACGCCACGGCAAACCGGAGGGGGCGTTTGTCGAAGCCTGCCGCATGATGGAAGACATGGCGCCTGCGGTCCTGTGGTTCGACGAAATCGAAATGGGAATCACGTCGACCGAGAACAGCGGCGAGCAGGGTCGAATTTTCGCGTTCTTTCTGACCTGGATGCAGGAGAAGACGCGTGGTCTGTTCGTCGCCGCTACCGCGAATCGAGTCGATCTTCTGCCCGCGGAAATGATTCGCAAAGGACGTTTCGACGAGGTGTTTTTCGTCGATTTGCCGGTGGAGGAAGAGAGAATCGAAATTTTCAAAATTCACCTCAAGCGGCGGGGTCTGGATGCGGAGCGCATGAATCTCAAACAAATGACCGAGTTCACGGTGGGATGGGCGGGCGCGGAAATTGAGCAGTGCGTGGTGTCGGCGATCACGAAGGCGCGGCTGGCGAATCGCGATGTGACGGAACAGGATCTGGTGAAGACGGCGGTGTCGATTGTGCCTTTGTCGCGGACGATGAAGGAGCAGCTCAATCATATTCGGAGTTGGGCGTTTGAAAGGGCGGTGAGGGCGACGCCGCGGCAGGTGGGGAAATAGAGACACTACGGCGTACGCGTACGGCGTACGGCGTTGTTCGTTGTTGGTTCGTAGTTCGTGGTTCGAAACGTTCGTTCTACGTTCTACGTTTG
>JBEKUT010000155.1:0-14553 GCA_049514735.1 Bryobacteraceae bacterium | reverse complement strand
TCCGCAGCGCCGCTCTCAAAGCGATAACCGACGCGGCATCAATAACTTAACTCGGTGTACCCACTCTCACGACACCACGCCGATCCTCTAACAACTTCGAGAGCTAACATAAGGAACATTAGGCTTCTCTCTTGGCGCACACACACCACTCACTTCGACGAGACGCCACAACGCGCAGAACAGCCCTCCTCGCGGCCGCCGGCCTCGCGCTCGGCGGTTGCATCTCGAAGCAAGATAAAAGCCAGCCCTCCATAAAATTCACCCGAGTTCCCCAAGCCGACCCCGGCGGCCGCCAACCGCACGACATCATCGAAGGGAGCGTGACCGGCAATCTTCCCGGAGACCAAATCGTTTTGTACGCCAAGAGCGGAAAGTGGTGGGTTCAGCCCCTTGTCGCCAGGCCCTTCACAAAGATCGTGCCGAACTCCCAAGGCAATCCTATCTGGACCAGCGCCACGCACCTCGGAATGGAGTACGCGGCTCTGCTCGTGAAACCTGGATACAAACCGGCGAACACTCTCGATGCGCTGCCCACTCCTGGCGGTCTCGTGGCCGCCGTCGCAACCGTGAAAGGACAGAGTTCTCCTCCTTCTCCAATGATCGGTTTCAGCGGATATCAGTGGAGGGTTCGCGACCGTCCCAGCAGCCGTGGCGGCGCCTTCAATGAGTACAGTCCTACAAACGCCTGGACCGACGCGAACGGAGCGATGCATCTTCGGATTTCAAAGATCGCGAATCGCTGGAATTGCGCTGAGGTCAGCCTTTCGCGCAGTCTGGGTTATGGAACGTATTCCTTCACAGTGCGCGATACATCCAACCTGGACCCGTCGGCGGTCTTTGGCATGTTCACCTGGGATTATGCGCAACCGGATCAAAACTTCAGCGAAGTCGACATCGAGATCAGCCGTTGGGGCGACCCGAACAACAAGAACGCTCAGTTTACAGTCCAGCCTCATTATCTTCCGGCCAATGTCGCGCACTTTAGCGCGCCTCCCGGCATCCTGACCCATTCGTTCCATTGGGAACATGGGCGCATCGCCTTCCGAACCTCGCGCGGCGCCGAACCTCGCGGAACGTCGAGCACGGTTGCCGAGCATGTTTTCACGTCCGGCATTCCAACTCCCGCCATTGAATCGGTCCGAATGAATCTCTACATATATGGAGAATCGCGGATTCCTTTCGGTAACGGGGCCGAGGTGGTGATTGAGAAATTCGAATACCTGCCGTGATGGATCGGCCGTAGTCATGGGGAGCTGGCGGCTAGTGTCGACAATCTTGTTTTTCGCGGGTGCGGCCGCTGGCATGGATCCCAATCGTGCCTTACCGCAATACATCCGCAACAAGTGGAGCGTGCAGCAGGGATTCCCGGGTGGAACCGTTTACGCCATCGCCGAGGGCCTCGACGGTTATCTTTGGATTGGCGCGGAAAACGGACTCGTTCGCTTCGATGGTGTGAATTTCAAGCTCTTCAATCATGCGAACACTCCCGCTCTGGCCGTGGGACCGGTTCTCGGTCTGGCGGAATCGCAGGACGGAGATTTGTGGATCAGGATGGAGGGTCCGAACATGTTCCGCTATCATGGCGGCGTTCTTCAAGACGTCTCGTCCGATTTCTCGCGAGTGAATCCTCCGCTGCCCGTAACGGCCATGTCCGGGCAGAAAAGCGGCGACCTTTTGTTCGCTTCCAAAGGGGATGCGATATACAAATATCACGGCGGCAAACTCACCCTCCGGGAGATCCAGACCCCTCGGCCTAGGTTCTTGGTAATTTCAGTCGCCGAAACCGGTGATGGCACGGTTTGGTTGGGAACGCCGGATTCGGGCCTGTTCTCGACCAGCAACCGCGGCGGCCCCGTTTTCTCCCGCGGTCTGCTGAACAAGAACATCAATTGCCTTTTACCCTCCGGAGATGGAGATCGCGAGCTGTGGATCGGCACCGACAGCGGCCTCATGCGATGGGACGGTACTAAGATCGCCGCTGCCGGTCTCAATCACATCCAGGTGTTGAGCCTGATTCGGGACCGCGAGTCGAATGTCTGGGCCGGAACCGCCGGCGGCCTCGCGCGCATCGATTCCAAGGGTGTCGCCGCTCTCGATACCACCGGCGTGCCTGTGACGGCGCTGTTTGAAGACCGCGATGGAAATCTCTGGACAGGAGGCGCCGGCGGCATCGAGCGTTTTCGCGACAGCGTTTTTCTCAGCAACCCGGCTTCCTCTGCCGGCTCTGAGAATAGTGGACCGCTCTACGCCGATAGTGAAAACCGCATCTGGTTCGCGCCGTCGAATGGTGGATTGTCCTATCTCCGCAGCGGGCGGGTCGAACGCCTCGAAGTCGCCGGCATGAGTAACGATCCAGTCTATTCCATCTCCGGCAGCCCCGGAGAATTATGGATCGGCAGGCAACGCGGCGGTTTAACCCATCTGCTTGAGACGGGCGGATCGTTCGCAGCGAAGACCTACACGCGTGCCGATGGTCTGGCTCAAGACAGCGTCTACACCGTGCACCGCAGCCGCGATGGTTCCGTCTGGGCGGGAACCGTGAGCGGCGGCATCAGCCGTTTTCGGAACGGACGCTTTACCACCTACACCAGCGCGAACGGACTGGCATCCGACAGTGTTTCCGCCATGCTGGAAGGCTCCGGCGGCGCCATGTGGTTTGCAACTTCGAACGGTCTGAATGAATTTTCAAACGGTCTCTGGCGAGTCTATTCAGGCCGTGAGGGCTTGCCATCCGGCAACATCAATTGCCTCATTGAAGATTCGGCTGGCGTCCTCTGGATCGGAACTTCCGACGGTCTCGCTTTTCTTCGCTCCGGACGCGTGCAGGTCCCCGGCAAGGTTCCCGACTCGTTGCACGAAGAGGTTTTCGGAGTTGCAGAAGATGCCAATGGATGGCTCTGGATCTCGACTTCAGCCCACGTTCTACGGGTAAAACGCGACAAACTGCTGAGCGGCCGTTTCGGGGAAGGAGACGTGCGCGAGTATGGGTTTAGGGACGGTCTGCTTTCCACCGAAGGCGTCAAGCGGGACCGCTCCGTGATCGGCGATGCACACGGCCGAATCTGGTTATCGATGTCACGCGGTATTTCGGTCGTCGATCCTTCACGGCTGACACGCGATCCCCAACCGGCCGTCGTTTACATTCAGGCGGTTTCAGCCGACGGCCGTCCACTCGATCTTTCCCGTGCCGTCAGGATTCCATCCACCTCGCAAAGGATTATCTTCACGTATACAGGCGTGAGTCTTTCCGCGCCTGAACGCGTCAGATACAAATACATGCTCGATGGACTCGATCGCGTCTGGAGTGAACCGACCGCCACTACGGAGGCTGGATATTCCAATCTGCGCCCGCGCAACTACCGGTTCCGCGTTGCCGCCAGCGACGCTGACGGTTTGTGGAATAGCGCCGAAGCTAGTATCCGGCTCGTAGTCGAGCCCATGATCTGGCAGACTTGGTGGTTCAACGTTACTACGGGATTAGCCTTCGTGCTGGCAGTCCTCGCTCTAATCCGTTACAGGATGTTACAGCTCACCCGCCAGCTCAACCTTCGCTTCGAAGAACGGCTTGCGGAACGGACGCGGATCGCTCAGGAACTGCACGACACGCTGCTGCAGGGAATTGTGAGCGCATCCATGCAACTCCATATGGCGGTGGATCGGCTCCCGGCGGATTCTCCCGCGCAGACGCCTCTCGGGGGCGTGCTCGAAGTCATGAAGCGCGTGGTTGACGAGGGCCGCAACACGGTACAGGGACTGCGCTCGTCCTACAGTTCCATTCCGGACCTCGCGCAGTCGTTTTCAACCATCCAACAGGAACTCGCCGTCCAGCCGGAAATCGATTTTCGCGTCATAGTGGATGGCCAGCCGCGCGCGTTGCATCCGCTTCTCCGGGATGAATTTTATCGTATTGGCCGGGAGGCCCTGCTCAATGCCTTTCGCCACTCCCACGCCACCAGCATTGAGGTCGAGCTTGCCTACGCCCCGAAAGGCCTGCGCATGTTGATTCGCGATAACGGCTGTGGGATCGCCCCTGATGTCGTCCAGTCGGGTCGCGAAGGGCATTGGGGACTGCCCGGCATGCGTGAACGTGCCGAAAAGATTGGAGCGCAGTTGCATGTTTGGAGTAGCACGGCGGCGGGCACGGAAATCGAGCTCTCCGTTCCCAGCCGCCTGGCTTTCGAATTTCAACCTTCGAATAGCCTGTTAAAGTTGTTTGGCAGATTGTTCCAACGCGAGAATGGGAGACACGAATGAGCGATAAACCCCCCATCCGAGTTTTCGCCGTCGATGACCATCCCCTTTTGCGGCAGGGAATCGCGGCCATCATTAACAGCCAGCCAGACATGACGCTGGTAGCTGAAGCGTCCACCGGCGGCGAAGCCATCAAGCGCTATCGCGAGATCCGGCCCGACGTTACTTTAATGGATCTGCGGCTCCCCGATGTGAGCGGTATAGAAGCCATGATCGCTATCTGCACGGAGTTCTCGACGGCTCGCATTATCCTCCTCACAACCTTCGACGGCGATGTTGAAATCCAACGAGCGCTCGAAGCCGGGGCTCGCGCCTACATGCTCAAGAGCATGCCGCCCGACGAGCTGGTGGACGTGATCCGGCAGGTGCATGCGGGCAAAAAGCGCGTTCCTCCCGAAGTGGCCGCGCACCTTGCCGAACACTACAGCGACGAATCGCTGACACCGCGCGAGCTCGAGGTCTTGAGCCATATCGCTGGTGGAAACAGAAACCGCGATATCGCGGAACGCCTTTTTATCTCCGAAGAAACGGTCAAGGTTCATATCAAACACATCATGGAGAAGTTAGGCGCCAGTGACCGCACGCAGGCGATCGCGATCGCCGTGCGCCGCGGCATCATTCAATTATGATTGCCGGATATGAAGCCGTTCCGAGCCGTGACCGGCAGGGAGCGGGGGCCTTTCGTCTGTAAGCGGGCCTACTGTACCACGATCGTGGTATCCAAATACACCGAGCAAAGGGGATTCGGAAAAAGCTCACATCTTCTAACTTAGTAATCGGGTGTATCGCGGAAGCACCATACGATTGAAGGAGACGCGGGCTGCAACGGTTATTTTCAGCGTTCCCGGGTGGTTGGCCTGGGGCAGGCCTGTTGTTGCTGCGAGCAGCAGTGGGCGTGACAATGGTCGCACAAGGGGGACTCTACCTGGCTGGACGGGCTGATCCCTCGCTCGGAACGTGGGCGACGTGCTTGCTCGCGATTGTGAGTGGTGGATTGTTAACGGTGGGGCTTCTGACCCCATTTGTAGCCGCGTTTATTAGTCTTGGCACAGTCGCGGTTACATTTTCTCTGTTACCAGTTACGGCGCCCAATCTTTTTGATGCAAAGCTGTCGGCAGTCTTTGCAACCGCTATGAGTGCCGCGGTGCTTCTTTTGGGTCCGGGAGCGTTCTCGGTGGATGCCCGCCTCTTCGGGCGGCGCGAGATTATCATTCCGCCAGCTTCCCGTTCCCGCAATTAATCGCTGTACATCATCTGAGATCGGGAGACGAAAAATGATTCTGAGTGCATTCACATTTCTTCACGTACTGATAAGCCTGGTAGGTATCGGTTCAGGCTTTGTCGTCGTATATGGATTGCTGGCTTCGAAACGCCTTGACGGTTGGACGGCGACCTTTCTGTGGACTACCGTCGCCACTAGCGTGACCGGTTTTATGTTTCCGGTCCATCGCTTCATGCCCTCTCATGTGTTCGGCATCTTGTCGCTCATCGCGTTAACGTTCGCGATTCTGGCGCGCTATCGTCATCGCCTGGCGGGCGGCTGGCGTGCCACTTATGTAATTACCGCCGTGGTTTCGCTGTATTTAAATGTCTTTGTCCTGATCGTGCAGCTTTTCGAGAAAGTGCCGGCACTGAAGGCGCTCGCGCCGACGCAGTCCGAACCGCCGTTCCAGATCGCCCAGCTCTGCGCATTGCTGCTCTTCACCGCGATCGCCATTCGCGCCACGATGAAGTTTCATAGTGATCCAATCGCGCAGTGACCATCGCGCAGGACTGTTTGCGCGGCATGGTAACCACACATGCCGTGCACGCCTCCGCCTGGCGGCGTAGAGGAAGAACAGAGATACACGCCTGCGAGCGGCGTGCGATAAAACTTGCGCGTGGGGCGGAAGATGAGTTGCTTCAAATTCTGCGCGCCACCCGTAATATCTCCTCCAATCAGATTGCCGTTGTGCGCTTCCATTTCAGCGGGAGTGAAAGTGTGGCGCGCCAAAATGCATGAACGAAATCCTGGGGCGAAGCGCTCGATCTGACTTTCGATTCGATCCGTAATGTCTTCGTTGCACGCGTTGGGGACGTGGCAGTACGCCCATGCCGTGTGCTTGCCCGCGGGCGCGCGGGTAGGGTCGAAGAGACTGGGTTGCGCGACGAGAACAAACGGCTTATCGGGCGCCTTTGTCCAACAGGTCCGCTCGGACGCCGCGATTTCATCGAGCGTTCCGCCGACGTGGACCGTTCCCGCATGCGCGCACTCGCGCGCTGTCCAAGGTATCGGAGCATTCAGAGCCCAATCGATCTTAAAGACGCCGGGCCCGTAACGGTACTTCGAAAATCGTTGTTCGCCCGAAATTTTGTCGAATTGACGGGGCGTGATATCGCAGAGGATGATCTCCCGATCGCCGACTTCATCGAGTGAGCGGATCTTTGTATTTGTGACGATTTGCCCACCGAGACTCTTGAAATAAGAAGCGAGGGCGTTTGCAATTTGCTGCGATCCTCCGCGAGGGATGGGCCAGCCTACCGCATGGGCCAGGATAGCCAGTGTCCATCCAAAAGCCGCGCAGCCGAACGCTTCGAGTGGGATCACGGAGTGTGCAGCCAACCCTGCAAATAAAGCGCGCGCCGCTTCGGTGCGAAAGAGTGTGCGGGCGGTAATTGTAGCCGGCCACAAGGCCAGCGACGCGAAGCGCGCCATCAACAACGGATTTTTGGGCAGGTGCAAGAACGGCTGCAGGATCTCAGGAGCGAGACTCGGCCAGCGCTCCACCATAACCGCAACCATGTGGCGATACGCCGGGCCGTCCGCGCCCAGCAGTGCGCACGTACGCTCCAACGATTTGTCCAGAACGGCAGCCGACCCATCGTCGAACGGATGCGCCAGCGGTAAAGGCGGATGAATCCATTCGAGACCGTGCTCGCCGAGTGGAAAGGAATTGAATACCGGCGATGCTGCGCCCAGGGGATGGACGGCCGAGCAAATGTCGTGAACGAATCCGGGGAGTGTGAATTCAGCGGAGCGCGTGCCGCCGCCGATGGTTGCTTCCGCTTCGTAAATTGTGGTCTCGACGCCAGCCTTTGCTAACACGATCGCCGCCGTCAAACCGTTCGGGCCCGAGCCGATCACGTACGCGCGAGTCACGGTATGTTGGATGCGATCGGGCAACAATATTTCCGCAACGATTTCGTCTTGATAGATGAGAGCGTGAGAAAGTGCTGGCAATGACCCAAGATCGAGCGGAGCAGGACCAGCGCCTCTCGTGGGAGTTTGAGAGCGAGAGACGCCGTCTGCTCGCCTTCATCCGCCGGCGTATTCCGGATGAAATCGACGCCGAAGATCTTGTTCAAGACGTTTTTTCCGAGCTGGTGGAAGCGTACCGGTTGATGAAGCCGATCGCGCATGCCGGGGCGTGGATGATGCAGGTGGCGAAAAACCGCATCACGGATTTGTTCCGCCGCGGCAGGAAGGAAGCGCCGGAGGACGATGGCGGACGGATGCTCGAAGAGCTGCTGCCCTCAATGGATGCCGGTCCGGATGCGCTGTATGTGCGAAGCGTTGTGCTGGATGAGATCGAAGCCGCGTTGGGCGAGTTGCCCGCGAGCCAGCGCGAAGTTTTTCTGGCGCACGAAATCGACGGGAGAAGCTTCGCGGAAATTTCCGGGGAAACGGGGGTCAGCGTGAACACGCTGCTCTCGCGAAAACATTGTGCCGTGAAGCGGTTGCGAAATCGTTTGCAGCAGGTTTACGACGAAGCGGGTTACGAAAGGAGAAGCAAATGAGAAGGATGAGGTTCGTTGGAGTGCGCTTTGTGCTGTTCGGGATTTTGTTTATCGGAGTGGTGGGGCTGCTAATTTTCGGCCTGTGGAATGCGCTGATACCAGCGATCCTCGGACTGCCGAAGATCGGCTTCTGGCAGGCGCTGGGTCTGTTCATACTGAGCCGTGTGCTGTTCGGCAGGTTTGGCGGCCACTGGGGCTCCAAGATGGGCGGACCTCGCTTCGCGCGGGGATGGAACCGTCTGACGCCGGAGGAGCGCCAGCGTTTCCGGGAGGCCATGGGATCGCGCTGCCCGAGCAGATTCGGTGAGGGCGAAGCGCCGGAGAAGGTTTGAGCGTTACAGATCAATCTCTACCTCAGCCGAAGGTTGCGAACAGCAGATCAATAAATTGCCTTCGGCTGGCGGCTCCAGCGGTTCGGGCTGATACTTCACCGTACCTCCGATCAGCGCGCACTCGCAGGTGTGGCAGACGCCGGTGCGGCAGGACCACTTCACCGGAACGTCGCAGGCTTCGGCGAGTTCCAACAAGTTTGCGAAGCGCGAGTCCCATGGCACCGTCAGACTGCTTCGCGTGAACGAAACTTGCGGGCCGTTGCCAGGAGTTCCGGCGGGAGGGTGTGGGGCGGGCCGGGTAGTCGGCGCGATGCCAGGTGTGATCGGCTCCTCCGGCCCGAAGAGTTCCGAATGGATCCGGCTGGAGTCGGCGCCCCACTTTTTCAGACCTTCCGACAAGCTGCGCAGGAACGCTGGCGGTCCACAGAGATAGAAGTCGGCATTTCGCGCCACGCCGAGCTCGTCGAGGAGCGGGATGTCCAGGTGTCCAGTGGAGTCGTAATCCACACCGACTTTATCCTCGGGCTCGGGCTTGCTGTAGACAATGTGGCTGTGGGCGCGCTGGAGCGCTTTCAATAGTTCACGCGATTCCTTAGCGAAGGGGTGCTCGCTGCTGTTGCGGGCTCCGTACAACCACCAGACCTCGCGAGTCGAGGCGTCCAATGCGAGTGCATGCAGCATCGCCATTACGGGAGTGGCTCCGATACCGGCGCTCACGAGAACTACTGGCGCATCGCCGGTCCGCAGCGTGAAAGTTCCGCGCGGCGCACTCACTTCGAGAACATCGCCGGCATGTACCTGAGTGTGCAGAAATGAACTGCACACGCCGTTCACTTCGTGTTTGACACTGACTCGATAATCGTTTGCGCCGGGTGCGCCGGACATGGAATAGTTGCGGAGGAGTGGCGGCGCGTCTGGTTTGACGCGCAGCCGCAAGACGAGAAATTGTCCCGGTAGAGCCGCGGGCAAAGGAGACCCATCCGGCGATTCGAAATACAACGAGATTACATTGGAGCTTTCTTTATCTTCCTTGGCGACTCGCAGTGAACGAAAGCCAGGCCAGGCCGGCGGCGGGACTGCGGAACCGGTCAGGCCAGGATTGCCCGCAACCGACGCGCCCTGATTCAGTAAAGCCTGAAGGGAACCTTTCCAGCCGGGGCTAAGCGCAGGTATGCGCAAGGCGCTCTCCAGCCGGTCGTGGGAGGGGCCTGGCAAATAAAGAAGGGCGTCGATCTCGGCTACGGTGACGCGCTCGGGCCCATCGGCGGCCTTCGTGATTTCGTCGCCTGCGCCGACCTCGCCTTCTTCCAGCACGCGAAAGTAAAACCCGGGCCGGTGATTGGAGACGAGCAGAGCGGGCATGGACGGCTCGCCCATTCGGATGCCGACGCGATAGCACGTCACGCGGGGCTGCGTAACTTCAAAGAGCGCGCTCCCAATTCGGTAACGGTCGCCGATGCACACCTCATTGTCGGCCAGCCCATCGACGGTGAAATTTTCGCCGAACTGGCCGTATGTAAAATCGCTGCGGTGGAGCTGAGATTGCCAATAGCGGTAAGAGTCCATCTGGTAGACCATCACCGCGCGATTTTCTCCGCCATGGCCGGCGAGATCCCCTTGGCCGTCTCCGTCGATGTTCAGCCGGCGGACCATCCGCCGTCCCGTCACCGGCTGTTTCCAAATCGCGGTGTGGACTGTCTCGCCTTTCCATGCGACGTCCCGCGGAAGACCTACGTTGACTGAAACTAGCCGTGCCATCGAATGCCCCCAAATAGAACCGGCCGAGGCGAACCCCGGCCGGAACGAACTCTCTATTTTACAATTCTACTTAGCGGCGATGATCGTGATCGTCGTGGCCGCCCCGGAAACTACGTTGAGGCACTGCATGACCGCCAACCCAGTGATGGCCTTCCCAATGTCCTCCAACGTACCCACCGTAACCGTAACCGAATCCGAGTCCATATCCATAAGGATACGGGCCGGCATATGGCGGGTATGCATAGGGGTACGGCGCGACATAGCCATAGGGATATGCGGGGTATGCGTATGGTCCTCCGAGGTACACGCCGAAGTGAACTTTGGCCTGCGCCTGAGGCGGGGCGAGGAACATGAGCATCGCGGCCAGAGCTATCAGCGGAATTGCTATCTTCATTCTCTTTAACATTTTCCACCTCCACTGGTATAGATGGTTGCAAGCTTAGGGCCGATTCGACTATCGCGAGTAGACTCAGTGAGTGATGGCGTAGATGATGTAATTTACGCCGATCCGGATGCCGAGAGCCGAGTACTTTTCGGGGTACTTGGGGTCGTCGGCATTTTCCCAGGAATCGCCTAAATCCATGTTGTGGCAGATGGCTACCATCAGGCGGCCCTCATCGTCGAAGATGCCGCGCCAGCGGGGCTCGAAACCGTCTTTCTCGTAGATTTTTCCGCTGTAAACCCACTGATAGCCGGGTACCTGGTAGCGATCGTCGAGATCGAAAACGGTGTGGAAAATCGGGTTGCTATTTTCCAGGTTTACGATGGGACGGTCCGGGAAAACCTTCTTCATGCTGTGGATGAAAACGTTCCATTCGTCGGTGCCGTGGAAATCGTCGCACATGAAGAAGCCGCCGCGGAGGAGAAACTCGCGTAGCTTGGCGACCATCGAATCGGTCAATTCCCAATGGCCTACTTCGACTCCGTAGAGCCATGGCCAGTTGTACACGTCATCCCCGACGTTGAGATTGATGCACTGCTCCACCGACCTCGCCTGCAGGCGGGTCAGACGTCTAACCGCAGCGGAGAGATGGCGATCCGAGCGGGGGTAATCGATGGTCCAGTTTGTATTTCCGTGGATCCATTCGCTGACGGGGAGCGGGCGGAACTGGCGGTCGAAGGGTTGGTGCCAGGTGGGATACATAAGGCGGGCGAAGACCCATTCGGACTTCACTTGATAGTCCGGGGGAACCGGGAAATCGATATATTCCCAAGCGGGATACTGTCGCCACGGTTCTTGGAACGCGTAGAGCGAGCAGCCGACGCACATCACTCCGAAAACGATTCCAAGCGGCCTGCCAAGCGCCATTGTTACTTCTAGCTTAATGCTAAACACAGCGTCATAATTACTTGCGGAGGTCCGCTTGCTGCCGCGCGCGGTTCTGGAACCGAGGCGGGTGGAGGACCGCTCCCCTGAAGATCATGTATGATTGGGCGACCGCTCCCTGCCGGTCACGGCTCGGTTAGGGTCGAAATTCTTCATTAACATTGGTGGGCCGCAGGCCCATGGGCACTCCGTTGAAGAATCGGTCACATGCGCGCCTGTAACGGTCCTACAGGCGACCGCTCCCTGCCGGTCACGGCTCCGTTACGGTCGAGATTCTTCATCACCTCGGGTGGGCCGCAGGCCCATGGGCACTCCCTGCCGGTCACGGTTCGGTTAGGGAGCGCTGGCGTGGCCTGGGCAGTGTTTATGCGGCCGTGTAATGCTCGAAACCGGCTGCGCGGAAGCCGCGTTGGACCTCGGGAGCGGACATCATTTCGTTCCAGAGCGATTCGCTTCTTAAATTCTCGGCCATCAGGAGCATGATTCCAAGATCGATGCCGAGAACGTCGGGAGAAGACCAGTCGGCTTGCGGTTGGAAGGCGTCGACGAATCCGTAGCGTGTCCAGACCTGCTTGCCGTACCGCTTGAGCATCGTCTCGAGCACCTGCGAGCATTCGTCCGGGAGAAACACCAGCGATCCGCCAGCCGCGCAAGGCACCAATGTCCCGTCGATCTCCTCAGCATCGATCGGATTGCCCCAAGCCACATAACCAGACCGGGAATCCGAGGCTGTGATGCCCCACATGTCTTGATCGATCCACGGATACTTGGCCTTCAGGCTCAGACAAAACTCGCGATGCCGCAATGTCGCCAGCCGGGAGTTCTGGAAGTAATCGGCATATTTATCGCGCTTATTTCGAAAGTCGAGCCAGGCATGCGAATACTGATGCACGAACAAAGGGGCACGAGAATAGATAAACGGCTGGCCGGCTTCTTCAACTCGCGGACGTTTCCAGGCATCCCAGGCCGCGGCGGGAATCGGATGGCTGTCGGAACCGATCGCCAGCAGGTACATGGCGAGCAGCTCGCAATAGCAATCCCAACGGTAGGGGAGGAATCCACGCTCCGGGGTCCAACCCTGGCAGAGCGTCGGGCCGCCGTCCCACATCCAGGTCCAATCGACGCGTTGGAGAATCTCGTTCGCCAGCACTCGTATCCGAGCCGTATTGAAATGCTGGCGGGCATGGATCACGCCGCATAGCAACCAGGCGGTGTCGACAGAGGAAACCTCGGAGCGGTAGGCCCGTTCGCCAGTTACTTCGTCGAGGAAATGAAAATAGAAGCCGTGTTCGTTGTAAGAACGGCGCGCCAGGAATTCGAGGGTCCGCTCCACGCGTTGGAGGGCGAGACCGGGAGGAAGGTAGCGGCGGTCAGCCGCAATACACAGGGCGCTCAGGCCGAAGCCGGTAGCAGCGATACTGGCGACACGCCTGGAATCGCGACCGTCCGCGCGAGCCCTATCGAGGACCAGACCGGTATCGGGATTGGACTGCTCGTAGAAATAGCGGCAGGCTCTGCGCTCCATTTCGTCGAGCAACAAGTCTCGACGTTGCAGTGGTTTAGGGAAGACACCGGGTGAACTATTCCGAAGAAGCAACCCGGAGGCCAGCACCGCCGTCGATTTTAGCAGGCCCCGGCGCGTGAGGCCGATCCGATTTACATCCGTGCCGCTCAGATCGAACAACCCTCTCTCCTTAATACTACCTAAGTATTTCTCTGTAGGAAACACTTTTCGTAATTTGGCATCCACTTTCGTAGAAACGCCTACCTTGTCGTGTCCGCGACGGCCTGATCGTACATAATGTCTGAAACTTCGCAAACGCTGCTGGGCAGTTGGCGGGAGCGGATCGCCGCACTCCGTAACGTCCCGCCGCTGATCAAAATCGTATGGCAGTCCGGCCCCGGCGTGGTGGCCGGGGGGCTAACCTGCCGTATTCTTGCTGCCCTAATCCCCTTATCGGTCCTGGCTGTCTCGAAATTCATTTTAGATGCCGTTCAGGCCAAGTTCAGCGGCCATCCTTTACCGCCTTATTTTTGGTACCTGGTAGCGGCTGAGTTCGGCCTCGCTGCCCTCGGCGCAGTGCTGGGCCGCGCTATCGGCCTCTTCGACGCTCTCCTTGCCGACAGTTTTACCCGCCACGTCAGCATTCGCGTGATGGAACACGCCTCACGGCTCGATTTAGCCTCCTATGAAGATCCCGTCTTTTACGATCGGCTCGAACGGGCCCGCGTCCAGGCGACCGACCGCATCGCCATGATCCAAGCCTTGGGGCTGGTGTTGCAACAGGTGGTCACCGCTGTCAGCCTATCGGCGAGTATCCTGTGGTTCTCCCCCTGGCTTCTTCTCCTCTTAATTCTTGCCGTAGTCCCGGCCTTTCTCGGCGAGAGCCACTTCGCATTTATCGGCTATTCACTCAATATTCGACAGACCCCCGTGAAGCGCCAACTCGACTATCTCCGAACACTGGGCGCCAGCAAGGAGTCCGCAAAGGAACTAAAGCTGTACGGCCTCAGCGGTTTTCTGAGCGGCGAATACACCCGCCTCTCGAACGATATTTACAATCAGAACATCAAGCTCGCGCGCCGCCGTTTCTGGGCCGGCTCCGCGCTATCCTTTCTCAGCACCGGCGGCTATTACGGCGCTTACGCGTACGTTATTTATCGCACCGTAACCGGCGACCTCACCTGGGGCACACTCCAATTCCTGGCTGGTTCTATTGCCGGCGCGAGCACTAACATTCAGAGCATTTTCTCGACCTTTTCCAGCATTGCCGATCAGTCGTTGTTTCTTACCGATCTTGTGGCCTTCTTAAAGGTCGAGCCCCACGTACGTTCCAAAACGGATGCCATTCCGGCGCCACGCCCAATTCGGGACGGCTTCGTGTTCGAGGGGGTGTCATTTGCCTATCCGGGTTCTCCGCGCTTAGTGCTTGACCAACTTGACCTTAGAATCGAACCTTGCGAACGCATCGCGCTGATCGGCGAGAACGGCCAGGGAAAGACGACGGTCGTCAAACTGCTCACACGTTTGTACGATCCGACGTCCGGCCGGATCCTTTTAGACGGAGTGGACCTGCGCGACTACAGCATCGAAGACCTGCACCGCGA
>JBEKUT010000154.1:0-14568 GCA_049514735.1 Bryobacteraceae bacterium | reverse complement strand
CGCGCATGGTTTATTTCCGCTGCGAGACTGGCGGACAGGAGGGCGTTTGCCGGGCTCCGGCCGGCGGCGGCGAAACGGCTTTGGTCCAGCCCAACGTGCTCTGCGGCGCTCTTTCGCCGGATGGAAGAACGCTCGCCATGCTGGTACCGGACCCCAGTTTTCATCTCAAGCTGATGACGGCGAGCCCGCCGGAAGCGAAGCCGGTCCTATACGAACCGCAGCCGCTGCCCGCGGTGCATCATTACAACAACCCTACGATGGCTTTTTCGCCCGATGGGAAGCAGATCCTGTTGGCCATCGCTTTCCAGGGCATCGGCGAGACGATTCAAATGGCACCCTGGCCGCAAGGCAAGGCTCGCAATATTTTTCGAGACGGTTTCCCGTTCTCATTCACCCCGCAGATTTCCTGGATGCCGGATTCTCGCCGGATCGTCTTCGCCGATTCCACCGCTACCACGAATTCGGAAATTTTCATGGCCGACGTTTCGAACGGACGATATTGGCCCGTGTTCTTGCAGGATCGTGGCGCTTCCACTCCCAGCGCGTCACCCGACGGTCTGCGGATCGCATATCAATCCGGACTCTCGCAGGCCGATGTGATCGCGGTCCCGTTAGGCGATGGACCGGTCCGTACTCTGCTGGGCAGTTTCCGTACGGAGCAAATGGCGGATGCATCCCCGGTGAGTCCGCAGTTGGTCTATGTAACCGACCGGCGCGGGCCGCAGGAGGTCTGGCTGAGCAGCCTGGCCGAGGGTTGGGATCGCCCGATCTTCACGCCGCAGGATTTTCAAATGAATGGAGCCGCGGCCGAGGTCTTCCTGGCGCCCGCTTTCTCGCCGGACGGCAAGCGCATCGCCGTGGAAGCCGTGAGCGCGAAAGAGAATCACATCTACACCGCATTCGTTTCGGGAGGCACGCCGGTCCGCGCTACCTCCGGAGAATTAGGATTTGAGGGCGCGCCATCGTGGTCTGCGGATGGAAAGTGGATCTCCTTCGAACACATTGCACACAATACGCTCCAACTAGCGAAAGTGAGGCCAGGCAGCGGTGAACCTCCGGCGGATCTCGGTGCTATCTCGTCGACTCCAGACCCGGCGTGGTCGCCCACGGGAGAATGGATCGCAGCGTGTAACGACCAGGGCGCGCCAACTCTTTTCAGTCCCGATGGCAAACCGCCGCGGGCGCTCCCCGGAAAGGACTGCGGCCCGTTTGCTTGGGCCCGCGACGGCAAGACGCTGTATCAGGTGCGCTTTACTCCCGCGCTTTTCGCGATCGATATCGCCACCGGGCGCGAACAAAAACTGCGGGATCTTACGGACCTGGAACCGTTTGCGGGATTGAATCCCGGAATGCACGCCTCGCTGACCTCCGACGGCAAGAACATCGTATACACGGTGGACCGGCTGCGCCAGGAGATTTGGATACTGGATGGTATTCAATCGCCGCGTGCCTGGTATCAACGGATTCTCGGACCGTAAGTACGCCTCGATTTCGACTAAGACTTCCCGTCTGCCTCGCGATATGTAGATTGTGAAACGCGATTGGTCGAACATGACTGTAGGCAAGAAGCTCACTCTGAGTGTGGGTGTGATGGTAGTTCTTGGTCTGCTGAACGGTCTTGCGTCATTAAACATTATCGGCAGGCTGAATGCACAATTGGACGATGCCACTCAGAACGGGGTGCGCAGGATACAACTGGGCGGCGACATCAACACTGCGGGCGCGAACATGCTGGCTGGAATGCGCGGCGTCATACTGAACTCCTACGCCAAGATGCCCGACCGGGTGCAGAAGTCCCAGGAGCTATTTGACACGGCGGCGAACACCTGGCAGAAGTCGATTGATGAACTTCGCCCCTTAGTCGTGAGTGTAGAGGGGCGCAAATGTATCGACCGCTTGCAAGAAGGGCTCCAAGCCTGGCGCGTGGTGATTGTAGACATAGCGAAAGAGCCCGATCCGGAGGAAGCGGTCCGCATCCTTATCAAAAGGGCGTATCCCATCTACGACGCGAATCAAAACGATACGAAGGCATATAGCGGCATCCAGGATGCGAACCTGTCGAGCGTACGCGCAGCCAGCCAGTCTCTCAACATCGTGAGCCGCTGGACCGTGCTTGGGATATTGGCAGTATCGCTATTAGCCGGAGCGATAACTCTTTTTATCGTGCGGCGAACCAGCGGCACTTTGCAACAGGCAGCGTCCGAAGTGAGCCAGACCGCGCAAGAAGTGGCGAATGCGGCGGATCAGATTTCTTCGTCGAGCCAGGCCCTCGCGCAAGGAGCATCTCAACAAGCCGCATCCATTGAGGAAACCTCGGCATCGACTGAAGAGATCACCGCCATGACCAGAGAAAATGCCGACCATGCGCGTGAAGCAGCCGAGCTCATGACGGAGACCAGCAAGGTTGTGAACGACGCAAATCGAAAGCTGACTCAGATGGAAGCTTCCATGCACGACATCAACGCTTCCAGCGATAAGATCAGCAAGATCATAAAGGTGATCGATGAGATCGCATTCCAGACCAATATTCTTGCCCTGAACGCGGCCGTAGAAGCGGCCCGCGCCGGAGAAGCGGGGATGGGATTTGCGGTCGTAGCGGATGAGGTGAGAAACCTCGCGCAGCGTTCCGCGCAGGCTGCCAAAGACACCGCCGCATTGATCGAAGAATCCATCTCGAAATCCGCGGAAGGCCGCGTCAAACTGAACGAGGTATCCACCGCCATTCACGCCATCACGGAGCGAACCGATAAAGCTAAAAACCTGGTGGACGGCGTCAAGACAGGAAGCGAAGAACAGGCGCGCGGCGTAGAACAGATTTCGAAAGCGATCACTCAAATGGAAAAAGTGACGCAATCCTCGGCAGCCAACGCGGAAGAGGCGGCATCGGCGAGCCAGGAATTGAGCTCGCAGGCAAGCAGCCTGAAACAAGTGGTCGAAGAACTGGAGGGCCTCGTCGGATCTCGCGCTTGAATCGCTGAGGGCTGGTTAATAAGCTTGCGATAAAATGGCCCTTGCGCAAGCTGGTACTCCTTTTATTCCTGACCTGGACCGCTTTGGCCCAAGTCCCGACGCCCGAATCTCACTTCGGGCATCCCATCGGCGCGGACCGCGAGCTTCTCGATTGGGACAAAGTCGTTTCCTATTTCCAGGCGCTCGCCTCATCCAGCGACAAGATCGTTGTGAAGGAACTCGGCAAGACCGCCGAAGGCCGTCCATTCATCGCCGCCACCATCAGTTCGCCCGAGACGTTGCGCAATCTGAATCGTTACCTCGACATTCAAACGCGGCTGGCCGATCCGCGCAAGACCACCGCCGCTGAAGCCGAGCGTCTGATCGCGGAAGGCAAAACCGTGGTGCTGATCACGTGCTCCATTCACGCCACGGAGGTCGCGTCCACGCACAGTGCCGTCGAGTTTGCCTATCGCCTGATCACGGAAAATAAACCGCGCTTTCAGGAGATCCTGAACAATACGATTTTTATCCTGGTTCCCTCGCTCAACCCCGACGGCGTCGACATCGTCACGCGCTGGTATCGCAAAACGCTGGGCACTCCTTATGAGGGCGCCTCGCCTCCGGAGTTGTATCAGAAGTATGTCGGCCACGACAATAATCGCGACTGGTACATTTTCTCGCAGCCTGAATCGCGGCTCACAGTATCGCAACTGCACAATGTCTGGCATCCGCAGATCGTCTACGACGTTCATCAGCAGGGGCCCTACGCGTCGCGGATGTTTGTGCCGCCGTGGATGGACCCGGTCGATCCGAATATCGACGCTATCATCACGCAGGAGTGCAATGCGATCGGCTCGGCCATGGCCGTCGACCTGACCGCTGCCGGAAAAAAGGGGATTGCAATAAACGCGCTGTACGATTTCTGGACCCCGTCGCGTCACTATCAGGCCTATCATGGCGGGCTGCGCATCCTGAGCGAATCGGCCAGTGCGTCGCTCGCAACGCCGCTGGTTGTGAAGCCGGATCAGATCCAGAGCGTCGCGCCCGGATATAATCCACGCGAGCGCAGTTGGAATTACTTGGAGCCGTGGGAAGGCGGCACTTGGCGTCTGCGCGACATTATCGATTACCAGCTCATCGCGCTCGAAAGTTGTCTCTATCAGGCGGCCATTCATCGTGCCGATCTGCTGCGCAATTTCTATGAAGTCGGACGCCGCGCAATTGATCGGACCGCGCCTTATGCCTTCGTCATTCCGAAACAACAGAACGACCCGGGGGCCGCGCGCAAGATGCTGGAGTTGCTGAATTTCGGCATGCTGGAGATCGCTCGGGCTTCGTCGGACTTCGACGCCGGGGGCAAACATTATTCCGAAGGCAGCTACGTGATCCGCATGCAGCAGCCTTATGGCAGCTACGCCAAGACGCTGCTCGAAGTGCAACATTATCCCGATCTGCGGCTCTATCCCGGCGGGCCGCCGAAGCGTCCCTACGACGTTACGGCGCAGACTCTTCCGCTGCTGATGGGCGTCGCGGTCGACACCATCGACAAACCGTTCCAGGCCGCGTCGGTGCTGGCATCCGAGTTTAGTTTTCAATTAGACCCGCCAGCGAACGGCCTGAGCGCTTCCGACGTCGATTCGTGGCGAGCCGTCAACCGCATCTGGAAGACGGGCGCTGATGTTTGGCGCGATATTTCCAACGGCAATTTCTATCCACGCGCCGAAGCCAACTCACGCGAGATGAAAAAGCCGCGCATCGGTCTATACCGGAGCTTCATGCCGGAAATGGACGAAGGCTGGACGCGGTGGCTGCTCGAGAATTTCGAATTCGACTATGCCAACGTTTCGAATCCGGAGATCGAAGCTGGCGCGTTGCGTCGCCGCTTCGACGCGATCGTGTTTCCCGATCAGGAAATGTCGAGCATCGTCGAAGGCTTTAAGCCCGGCTCGATGCCCGAACAATATGTGGGAGGGCTGGACGACAAAGCGGCAGCAAATCTGAAGGAGTTCGCCTCGCAAGGTGGCACGCTGGTTTTCCTGAATCACTCGACCGAGTACGCATTGGAGAAGCTCGGAGTGAATGCCAAAGATGTGGTCCATGGCGTCCCGAAGCGTGAGTTTTATTCTCCCGGCTCACTTCTGAACACGACTCTCGACACGCACGATCCGCTCGCGTATGGGGTCCCGGAAGACATCACGATCTGGAGCGAAGGCAGCCCTGCATGGGAGATTCCTTCCGGCGGAGATTACCGGATCGCGGCGCATTATCCTGCCTCGCACGTGCTCGCATCCGGCTGGCTGCTGGGCGAAAAATTCCTCGTGAACAGGGCGAACCTGCTCGACGTGCCGGTTGGTTCCGGTCACATTGTGCTGTTCGGGATGCGTCCGCAGTATCGCGCGCAGAGCTATCAGAATTTCAAGCTGTTCTTTAATGCTCTGATCCTGAGGTAGTGGAACAGACGATCGGTTTTCGTCGTCTGTTCCCTGCTCGATAGACGTAAGAACTTAGACGACGCAAGGCGATCGTCCGCGCTACTGGTCTCCCGTTTTCGACCATTCATCCGAAATCCCGGCCATTCATCGCCTGACCAACAAAAACTGACCACAGGACCCCTATTCTGGACCCATGAGAACAAGCACTCTCGTCCTGGTTATCGGATGTTTGCTGGCCGGAACCGCCACCGCGCAGCGTTTCGACTACAAAGTCCGCGACGATTTCTTCGCCGGTGTTAGCGGCGACAAACAGGCGCTTCAGCGCGCCATGAAGACCTGCGAGGACGCCCTGAAAGAGGATAGCGGCAATTCGCAAGCCCTGGTGTGGCACGGAACGATACTTTATTTCGAGTCCGGACAGGCCTTCCAAAACGGCGATTCGCAGAAGGGTATGGAACTGTACCAGCGCGGATTGAAGGAAATGGAATCGGCCGTCGCCGCAGCGCCCGACGACATCGGAGTGCGTGCGCCGCGCGGCGCGGTATTGTTGACGGGAACGCGTAACATGCCGCCGGAAATGGCCCGTCCGCTCATTTTGAAAGCGGTCGCCGATTATGAGCGGGCGATCGATTTGCAGGCCGCTTACTGGTCTTCGCTTGACACGCACTCCCGCGGCGAATTGCTCTTCGGCATCGCCGAAGGCAGCAGCCGCATTGGCGATCAAGCCAAGGCCACCGCCTATTTCGAACGAATCCGGAAGGAACTGCCCGAGACTGTCTACGCCAAGCGCGCCGCGACGTGGCTCGAAACGAAATCTCTGCCTGCTTCTCAAACAGGGTGCGTCGGGTGCCACACTGAGAAGTAGAGGATCGTCGATGAATCTGAGGGCGAGTTGCGATTGGGTCGGAGTGGGCCGCACGGTCCTCGCGACCACTTGCGTGTCGCTGCTCTTTCCCACGCTCGATTGGGGCAATGGTTTAACATCGTTCCCCGATCTGTTCCGGGATTTCACGAACGCCTGGATCTTCGCAAATTGTATCGCCATACCCGCGGCGATGGTTCCTTGGCCATACCTGGAAACCCGTGCGCAAACGGGGCTGAGTCGATGGGCGTTGAGGCTCGGAATTCTGACCGCTCTAGCCATCGCGGGGTCCGCTGTGGCGAACGGGATCTTCCTCCTCAAAGGCTGGCTGTCGCCGCATCGTTTCATAAGCGCATATCTGACCAGACTGCCGGTCGCCATTCTGCTCACGCTGCTCATCGGGATCGCGCTGATCGTCTATGAATCAATGCAAGGGCAATTGCAAAAGACCGCGCTGGAATTGCGCACCAATGAACTGGAGCGCGAGCGCGCCATGAAGCTCGTCACCGAAGCGCGCCTCTCGTCTCTCGAATCCCGCATCCACCCGCATTTCCTGTTCAATACGTTGAACTCCATCTCATCCTTGATTCCCGAGGATCCTGGGCGCGCCGAGAAACTTGTCGAACAGATGGCCGCACTGCTGCGTTTTTCCCTCGATTCGACGCGGCAGGGCCTGGTTCCTCTCGAACGTGAATTGAAAATCGTCAACGCATATTTGGAGATCGAAAAAACGCGTCTCGGCGACCGGCTGCGGTATGAAGTGATTTGTCCGAGCGACGTGAACGCTGTCGCGGTCCCGCCTCTTTCGATACAAACCCTGGTCGAAAACACTATCAAACACGTCATCGCGCCGAGCAGAACGGGCGGCTGGCTGGAAGTGTCCGTGGCACGATCGAACGGAACCGTGAATCTCGCGGTACGCGATAGCGGACCCGGATTCGATATTCAAAACACGCCGGCCGGGCATGGATTGGACAATCTGCGCGGCCGCATGAACGCGCTCTATGGCGCCGCGGCGTCGATCGATGCTACGCGCGATGGCGAGACGGCTTCTGTTCGCGTCAGCATACCCGTGTCGAACTCATGATACGGGCCTTTCTCCTCGATGACGAGCCGCTCGCGGTGAAGCGGCTTACTCGCTTGCTGAACGCTACAGGACGGGTCGAAATCGTGGGCGCCCACACCGATCCCGTGGAAGCGCTTCCGTTGATTGCCGGATTGCGGCCCGACGTCCTCTTTCTCGACATTCAAATGCCGGAGATGACCGGCTTCGATTTGCTCTCCCGCCTCGATCCGCAGCCGCTCGTCGTTTTCACCACCGCCTGGGACCAATACGCGCTGCGGGCCTTCGAGGTCAACTCCGTCGATTATCTTCTCAAGCCCATAGAGGCCGAACAGCTCACCCGCGCCTTGAATAAAGCGGAGCGAATCGTGCGTGGCGGCGAGGCGCGTCCGGATCTGCAGCAGCTTCTCGCAAAATGGGCGGCGTCGGTGGAGAAGCCGCGGCAGGATTATGTGGAACGCATCGCTTCTAGAACCGGCGACAAAGTCGAATTGGTGGAACTCTCTCGCGTCACCCATTTTTTCGCGAGCGACAAGCTGACCTGGGCCGCCACTCCCGCGAAAAACTACGTGGTGGACCACAGCATTCAGGAATTAGAAAAGAAGCTTGATCCCAAGCGCTTTGTGCGCGTGCATCGTTCGGCGCTGGTCAATGTCGATTTCATTCACGAGTTGCACACCTGGTTCGCGGGACGCATGATGATTCGCCTCAAAGACGACAAGCATACCGAAGTAGCAGTGTCGCGCGACCGGGTCCACGATGTTAAGGAGCGCCTGGGGATTTAGTAGCGCAGACGATCGCCTTTTGTCGTCTGTCTTGCTTGGGTGGAACAGACGATCGCCTTTTGTCGTCTGTTCTCCGCTCGACAGACACAGGGCGCTGACGAAACCGACTGACCGGCGACAACACCCCGCAACTCTTGGCCTGACTCCCAGGCAACCGCTTTCGTCGTCTGCGTTCTCGTCGTCCGCTTTGCTAATGAGTCGTTTTCGCCCTGGGCCCCGCCCGCGCCGGCTTGTCCGGCTCATTCATCAGCTTCGCCGCCTCCGCCCGTAAAATCGCCTTCTGCTTGTCAAAATCGTCCGTGAAGAAGTCCTGCTCGCCTCCGGTATGCTGACTCCGAATCATCCCTTTGCGGTCGATGAAAACCATAAATGGAACGAAATTTCGAACCATCGGCGAAAGTTCCATGAACGCCACCGACTTCATATTGTCGGAAGTCCCGACCGGAAACGTAAGTCCGAAACGGCGAATGAATCCGGGAACGTCGGGATTCTCATTAATCGCCGACAGGATCGCCTGGAAGCCGTGCGGGCCAATTTCGGTCTGTAAGCCGCTCAAGACCTGAGCGGTTCTTTGGCAATGGGGTCAAGTAGTGAGGATGAACGCCAGGCAAACGACCTTGCCTCGATATTGCTCCAGGCTGACCTTTTGCCCGTCGGGAAGGGTGATATCAATATCCGCAGCCTTACGCGGCAGTTCGGCAGCGGCGCCGATGAGTGCACACAGAATCCCAATAACAATCGCCTTCATAATGAGGAACTTTGAGTATAGCTTCTATTAGGACCGTCACGGCAGCCGATAGCCGCGCCGCGCATGCACGTACAACTTGCCCGACGTCTTCGGCTGCCGCACCTTCACATCGATCCGCCGGTACGTGCCCGACATCCCGGGCGGCGCGGGCCGGTATCCGAGCAGATAACGGTCGTGTAACGACAGACTGATCCGCGCGGCGAGATCCGGCAGATCCGTGACATTATTCGCCGTGTAGTGCTGGCCGCCCGTCATGTCGGCCAAGTCATCCAGTATCCAGGGACCGTGAATTTCCTCAGCCCTCACGGGGTGGTCGTGAATGCCGATCGAGTCGATCTGCACGTCGCTCTCCTGGGCGACAGCTCGCAGCTCGCGCTCGGAAAAACGGCTGCTGTTATCGCCGCCGTCGGAGATCACCATCAGGACGCGGCGTTCGTTGCGGGCGCTTCGCATCTCGTTCAGGGCCATGGCGACGGCGTCGAACAACGCGGTGCCCCCGCTGGCTGCGATGGCAGGGAGCAGCGAGCGGATGGGAGAAATGTCGGACGTGAATCCGGACCTCAGCTCAGGCCGGCCGGAGAAGGTAACGAGCAGGGCTTCGTCGTCCGATTCCAGATTTTCCAGAAACTGATTTACGGCGATGCGCGCCTTGACGACCTTGTCCGCCATGCTCCCGCTGAGATCGAGAACGATGCCCACTGAGATCGGAGCGTTCTCCCGGGTGAAGGACGTAACTTCCTGAGGACTCTTATCTTCTTCGAGCCTGAAATCGGCCGCCCGGAGGTTTTCTACAGGCCTTCCGCGGTTGTCGGTCACACTCACCGGAACAAGCACGAGGTCCGAGTTCACCTCCAGTACGGGTCCCGGATGAATGGACTCAGCGGCACAACCGAGTGCCGTTAGAACGAAGATAAGAACAACACGCATTCGCACGACCTGGTGCACGTGTACTGCCGTCCAATGATCCCACACAATGTAAAATGGATCTAGAGGTCCCTCAGACCCACACCCATGTTCGACAACCTATCTGAGAAGCTGCAAAGGGTCTTCAAAAACCTGCGCGGCGAGGGAAAACTGACGGCCGCAAACATGGAAGCCGCACTGCGCGAGATCCGCGTGGCGCTGCTCGAGGCCGACGTCCATTTCCGCGTCGTCAAGCAGCTCATTGAAAATATCAAGCAGAAGGCCATGGGCGAAGAAGTGCTCAACGCGCTCTCCCCGACCCAGCAGGTCATCAAGATCGTTAAGGACGAGATGGTCCACATCCTGGGTAGCCATCAGTCCAAGCTTCGTTTCGCGAACGAGCCGCCCAGCGTTCTCATGATCGTCGGCTTACAAGGATCGGGAAAAACTACCAGCACCGGTAAGCTCGCCAGATGGCTGTCGAAAAATGGTCACAGTCCGTTAATGGTCTCCGTCGACGTGTATCGTCCCGCTGCCCGCCAGCAGCTTGCTGTCATCGCACGCGATGTAAAGTTGCCAATCTATGAAGGGACCGCCGAGGAAACCAAGCCCATCGATTTGACAAAGTCGGCGCGGCGCGAAGCGGTTCAAACCGGCCGCGACGTTCTGCTGGTGGACACCGCCGGCCGTTTGCACATCGACGAGCAGCTCATGGACGAACTGCGGCAGTTGAAGGAGCAGCTGAATCCCAGCGAGATTCTTTTCGTGGCCGACGCCATGACCGGGCAGGACGCCGTCAAATCGGCCGACGAGTTCAACAAGCAGCTTGGCATTACCGGCGTAATCCTGACGAAAATGGATGGCGATGCGCGCGGCGGCGCTGCGCTCTCGATCCGGACCATCACGAATCAGCCTTTAAAATTCGTCGGTGTTGGCGAGAAATTCGACGCACTGGAACCATTTCATCCGGACCGTGTTGCGCAGCGCATTCTCGGCATGGGCGACGTCTTGTCGCTGATTGAAAAGGTCCAGGAAAATATCGATCAGAAATCGGCCGAAGAAGCGCAGCGCAAGCTCCTCGACAACGAATTCACATTAGAAGATTTTCGCGACCAGTTGCGGCAGATCCGCAAACTCGGACCACTCGAGTCGCTGCTGGGCATGATGCCTCAGATCGGTCCCATGAAGGATCTAAAGAACATGAAGGTCGACGAAAAGGAAGTTACGCGCGTCGTTGCCATCATCGATTCCATGACCAGGCAGGAGCGCGCTAATCACATGATTATCAATGGCGCGCGCCGCCGCCGTATCGCGAAGGGCGCCGGCGCATCGGTGCAGGAAGTAAACGCCTTGTTAAAACAATACGCCCAAGCCCGCAAAATGATGAAGTCCATCACTGGCGGCGGCATGCTTGGGAAGCGTATGGGCAAGATGAAACTTCCGCCCGGTCTTTTCCCCGGCATGTGACATCTTTGGGGACGCGCAAAACGGACCGCGACCCGCTCTGCCCGATCTTGAGATCCGGTTTTCTTGGCGCCGGCGGCTGCGGCGGTTGCGGTGCTTCCTGGGAACCGAAGTCCCGATGGGTGGGTGCCTAATCGATTGCTCCCGCCAAACGTGGTACGACTTGCAAAGAGACTGGATGGCCTCTTGAACTTGTCGCCGACGGCTGATGGACTGGTGGCCGGCTCGGATTTACGATAAACGCCGCATTGGTTTGTAGGTTGAACTGTGCCGTTTAGGAGAACGACGTTCTGATTCACAGGTATCTGGATAGGCCCGATGCCGTTCGGCGCCACTGGAAGGCTCAGGTAAGCGATTTTAAAGGGCAACTGCTTCGTAATCGATTTCGGATTGCTCTGCTGAGATTTCGCGGTGAGTTCTCGGGAGATTCGGTCGAAAAGCAACCAGGGCCGTGCAACTGAGGGACAGCATCGCCAAGAATGGTGCTGTCCTCTGGCGGAGCACACTATTTGGTTGGCGGATCGTTCAACGCCGTCTGGCACGCTGCTCGCCCGCACATCGCTGCCGCTTCCGTGGCGGCCCGCCAGAGCCTGCCCGCAACGACAGGATCGGTGGCAGCACGGCTCGCGCGTGCCAAGGCCTGAACCCCCTTGCAATCGTCGACAACCCGAGGCTGAATCATGCTGAGAATAAGCACGACGATCCGTCGACGTTCCAGTGCAGGAATATCTCGACTCCCGAGGAGATCAATGATCGCCGGCGCAGACTTCTCGCCAATCGAGTACAGAGCCTGGAAGGCAGGGAACCTATCCCCATCCCAGGCCCAGGCAGGCGGTAGATGGCTCTGATCATCCCGAAGTTGAGGCCCCCGCCACTCCAAATCCATATATTTGAGTATTTCGCGGATCGCCGGCTCATGTCTTGCTTCCCCGAGATTCTTAAGGACGTACGCAGTGCATTCGGGATCGCTCCGATCGTGGCTGGCGATGACTTGAGTTTGCCGCTCAAGCGACAGTGTTGTAAAACGCCCACAGCTTTGCGCCTGCGCGATCACTGCTATGTTGACCCAAGCAAACAGCTCAACTGCGATCACCAACGCGCCACGTTCAAGTCTGAACTTACCGCTCTTCGTCTTCATTCCGTGTCACCCTACTGCAAGTTCCAAGTAATTGGTTTGAACCCGTACCCGACTGATTATCGCCCGTCCTTTCCCACTACCTTGGCATCCATATTGAACACACAAAACCGGTTCTCCGGCTTCGCGCTGGGCTGACACAACAGGTACCACGTCAGCTTCGCCGCCGAGAGATCGGTGAGACTCAGCAACGCTTCACGCGCAGTGACATCTTCGGCTCCCCAGACAATCGAGAACTTCTCCTTCTCCTTGGGTGAAAGCAGTTGCGCGGCAGCTTTCGGTGGCCGGAGGCCCTTGGCTGCGAAAACCATGTCGAGCCATTGGTAATTGAACTTCAGCGAGACTCCCGTCGATGCTGCAACCGCATCGCACAGGGTCTGGACGTGTTCAGACGGCATGCGTAGCGCCGATGGCACACTGATATATGCATCCAATAAGCTGGCCGCCCTTACGAGGTTCCCTTTCGCGTCGCGCATCTTGAGGGGCAGAATGTGCAGTCCGAGCCGTGATGCAGTTGCCCGAAAAAGTGTCCCGTCGGCATTCTGAAAATTATATGCCACGGTAATGCCACTCAGCACTGCCAGATCGAGTTCGGGCGTCCGCTGTGAGTTAACTGCATCCGGAATGACGAACCGGCGATCCTGCGGCCACAGTCCAAATGGTCCATCCGGGTCGCGGCCCTTGACGATAAGTTCGCCGCGCCATACCGAAAGCGGTTCCTCGTACGTGACCACCTTGTCGTAATGCTTCTCAAGTAACATTGCGGCCTCATACAAAGGACTCGGCGAAGTGATTGTTTGAGCGGTCACTGCGAAGACAAAGAGCGTAAGTGTGAGAATTGCTGGCTTCATCATCAACGTGGGGCGACACAACCGGCAATTCCGGCTGGCACTCATTTCTCTGCCGCCACGAAACCATTACGGGCCTGTTCCCAAACGGACCGGACCAACGATTCGTCGTCGTATTCGGCAATCAGCCAGAACAGAGTCGGCTCGGCGTTCGCTGTTCGACGCGCGTAGGGTCTTACCGTGATCCATGCGCCGCCGCTCGAGTCGCCAACGAAGCGGTCAAGTAGCTCACGCACCGACACGTTAGCTTCGTTGTACGGCCCAACGGCGTTGGCCGGATTCCCGGACCTGTAATGTCCCATGTACCCTTTAGCGGGCTTCACGGCATCGCTCAGCCACATGTTTAAGACTGTTGACATCGTCTGAAGTTGTTCAGGATGGGCCTCGAAATGGGGAAGCCTAAAATCCAGCCACGTGTCCCGGTTGCCCTGACAGGGTTTAACCGACAATATCTTTCCCCTGGATTCGACGCAGTATTGCGGAACGCCCACAAGCAACGACCTCACGGCTGCCTCCGCCGCACCACTGCTCTCTCGCGTCGCGCCAGCGTGATCGATGAGTGCCGCGTCCATAAGCTCCACTCCCATGCAGACGCCGCTCGCGCGTCCGATGCCGACTACTGCGTCGAGTAAACTTCGGTACTGCTTGGACGAGAGCCGCACCTGCGTGCTTGAGGGAGCGCATCGCTTCGTCACCTGAGCTTCGCACGAACTCCCCAGAATAGTGGCCAGTATTGTGAGAGTTGCAGTCATTGTCAAATTGCGCATAAGTTACTTTTGGCTTCGCGCTTCTCTGTTAGGGCTCCGGCATCAGACTACGCACCTGCTTCCAGTTCGGCGGGACGGTCGAGAATAGGGTACAGCGCGGCACGTTGTTGTTCGGAACCTGAGAGCATTCCCACCCAAGCGGCACGTCTTCCCGCGCGGTCTTTTCAGTCGCGATGCTCACCGCATTGAATACATCGCGTACGGTGAGATTTGTAAGATGGAGCGTAATCGACGGCCCGATTCCGGCCCCGCCAACAAACATATCGATCCGCTGCTTATCCTGGGGAGGCCGTAGTTCGGCAATGTGTATCTGAGGCCAGGTCAGAAGCACCCCAGCCTGCACACTTTCGACATCAAACGGCGCCACGCGAGCGTTTAACAGGTCTGCCGGGTCGCTCTTTGCGCCCCTGGGCCAAACCGATACTAAATGGGGCGATACGATGGCAAAGTCATAATCCGGAGCTTGCGACATGATCATTTCGAGAAGCGTGCGAACGGTGTGGGGTTTCACTGGCCGCAACCGGACCAGCGGCTCCGGTTTCGAGCCATCCAATTCGATCCCGAAGTCAATGAAGTTCCGCGTCACGAAAACCCCCAGCCCTTTTAAGG
>JBEKUT010000153.1:0-14621 GCA_049514735.1 Bryobacteraceae bacterium | reverse complement strand
GGCTACGTCGGCGAGGCGGAAGTGGACATCGAAAAGATGCGGGCGCAAATGAACGAAACGCGTAATCGGGTAAGCGTAGACACGGCGAAGACATTCAACGACGTGAAACGGGCGGAAAGCGGGATGGAAGTGGCGCGGCTGGACTTGGACGTCGCACGGGAACAAGTTACCGTTTTGCTGGCCCAATTGCAGGAAGGGCGCGTGACCCGGTCCAGTGTGGATGAGGCGCGACTGACGGAACAGGACAAGTGGATTGCGTACTATGAAGCTCAGAACACAGTGGAGAAAGCAAGGCTCAGTCTTTTGCGCCAGACTGGCACGATACTTGCTGCCTTGAAGTAGTAATGCAGAATTTGCGCGCGCTGTTACCTTATCTAACTGTGCTGGTTGTGCTGAGTTTGTTGTACGCCGGATGGACGATGTTTTCGCGCTATCAGGCCAATCGCAGCGCAGTGGAGAGCGCGAAGAAGGCCGAGGCGGAGGCGGATCGTAAGGTTGTAGAAATGTACGCCGAGCAGCTTAAGATCATGGCGTTTTATGCGAGTCCGGGGGTGGTGAAGCGTGGAGAAAAAGCGCTGGTGTGTTATGGGGTTTCGAATGCCAAGACGGTGCGGATCGAACCGCATGTGGACGACATTACGCCATCGTTGAGCCGGTGCCTGGATGTTTTTCCGAAGCGAACAACGGAGTATAAATTGACGGCCGCGGATGGGCAGGGGCATACGACGACGCAAGCGTTTGTGTTGAAGGTGGAGTGAGGATTTCGCAGACGACAAGAAAGGCAGGCCACAAAAAGCGATGGCCTGCCCTACGATTACTGGAAGAGTTGGGGCGTGAATTCTTCCAGGTAGTTTCTCCAATTGATCCAGGTGTGGGCGCCGGGACTTTCGATGAAGGTAGGGTTGAAGCCGTGCTTCTCCAACATCTTTACTGTGGCTTTGGTCGTCGGCAGGAGACGGTCGTTTGCGCCGGTGCTGAACCACAGGACTTTCAGTCCGGGCTTAAGAGCGGCATCGTCCAACATTGCGGCCCTTTGAGCTTCCCATTCCGCTGAAGGAGCGGCTGGGTCCGCGGCACGAATTCCGGAACTAAAGACGGCAATGAAGCCGAACAAGTCGAGGTGGGACATTCCAATGTTTAAAGTCTGTCTACCTCCCATGGAGAGTCCGGCGATGGCGCGCTGTTGACGATCGGCAATGACGCGATAATTCTTCTCGACGTAAGGCAGGATGGCGGTCATGAAGTCCTCGGCGAATTCGTCGCGGCCGTTGGGCGGACGCCGCACTGTCGATGTGTGGCCGGCGGGCATCACGATAATCATCGGCTTCGCCTTGCCGGCGGCAATTAAGTTGTCCACGATGAAACCCGCGCGGCCGACGGAGGTCCAGGAATCGTCGCAGTCTCCGGAGCCATGCAAGAGATAAAACACGGGATATTTGCCTTCGCCTTTTTCGTAGCCGGGCGGCGTGTAGATGTGCATGCGGCGGTCGCGGCCGAGGGCGTCGGAGTGATAAGTGACAGATGCCACGGCTCCGTGCGGCACGTTGTTGCTGTCCATGAACGATGCACCAGGCACGTAGACCAGGCTCCAGGAATTGGTGTTCGATTCGCTCACGCTGGGATTGTTGGGATCCATGACGGGAACATTATCGACCAGGAATGTGTAGCGGTAAGCTCCGGGATCGACGGGGCCGACGATGGCCTCCCAAACTCCGTTCTCGGCCTTTGCGAATCTCGCTGGTTCGTGCAGGGGCATGTCGCTGCCGCGAAGGTGGACCTTTGCGGCTTGCGGGGCGTAGATGCGAAACGCGATGCGGCGATCCTCCAAAACCTCAGGCGACACAACTGGCGGAGTCTGCTGGGGGTCGACTGGCATCGGGGCGGAGGCTTCGGTGAGGTCGAGGCGATCTTTCCAGGGATCGGGCTGTACGACCGTGCCGGCGTTGGTGAAGTTGAGAAGCTGGTCCTCTTGGGCGTTGTACTGGGGCCAGTGCGGACGGCCTTCGCCGTTGGGATCGCCTGTTTTGGCGAAGGCGATCCAGTAGGCGTTGGCGGCTTTGGCGATGTTCTCGTCAGCGGCGGTCAGATCCTTGCCGTAGCGCGCGGCGACAGTGTCGAAGACGAAGGGGATCTCCGATGCGTGCGGAGCGCCTTTCCATTTTGAACGCATGGAGTCCGCGACGTAGGAGAAACGATATTCGTAAGTTGGCGTTCCGGCGGAGGCCAGCGTGCGCGCGATGAAACGGGCAGGCTCGACCATCATCTGGTCCATAGCGACGCGCGGGGCGACCACGCCAAGCTCGGTGGAGTTTTCAGGGTTGTAGGCGGCGCGGGCCTTCGCTGCGTTCGGTCCGAAGCGGGCGAAGAGCTCGTCCATGTTTTTGACGAAGGCGAATCCGATATCGGCGCTGTTCGCTCCGGCCATGAACGGGATCTTCGCCTCCCGGCCAGCCAGGAAGGCTTGCTCGGAACTCTCGGTCAGAATCTTGCCGTCGAGCATGGGACCAGAGTAGGTGGGCGTTCCCATCGTCATCATGTTGAGACCGTCCACGACTTTCTCGAACGGCAAGGCGCGCAGGGCGGCCAAGGCGGCGGCGTCCTCTCCCTTGATTCCGGCCTTTTCGGCGAAGGCCACGCCCGCCGTTTCGGCATCGTCCAGGCTCTTCAATGCAAGCACGCCGCTACGCCCGCCTCCGGATTCGACAATCGCTTTTTGGAAGAGGCCGCGGGAGAGCTGCGAGGTCATTAAGTCGAGCACGGACACGCCGCCGGCGGACTCTCCAAAGAGGGTGACGTTGGCGGGGTCGCCCCCGAAGCTCGCGATATTTTTGCGGACCCACATGAGCGCGGCGATTTGATCGAGCAGCGCGTAATTGCCGAGCAGAGCGGTAGGATCTTCCCTGGTCAGAGCGGGATGGGCGAAGAATCCAAAGCGGCCGACGCGGTAATTGAAGCTGACGAAGACCACTCCGCCTTCGGCGAAATGCGAGCCGTCGTAAACCGCCGGCGAACTGCCGCCGTTGACGAAGCCGCCGCCGTAAATCCAGACCATGACGGGGAGCTTAGTTGAGGCTCGCGTGGCGGACGCGGGTGTCCAGACGTTGAGGTAGAGACAATCCTCGGCGGGCTTGGTCCCGAGCGGAGCGGCGTCGCTGGGGAAGGGAAGCTGGGCGCAATCGGAAGAATAGCTGGAGGCAGATCGGATGCCCTTCCAGGGGGTGACGGGCTGCGGGGCGCGCCAGCGGTTTTGGCCGATGGGCGGAGCCGCGAAGGGAACTCCTTTGAAGGCGACAACGCGGCCGGCGGTTGTTCCTTTGATCGATCCAGTGTCGATGGTCACCTCGTCGCTGGAGGATGGCGCCGAGGCGGCCGTGCAGACGAGCGCGGCCAACAGGGTGATGCCGATGGTCTTGAACATTCTTTTCTCCTAAAAAACTGGCGGGGTTATCCCGATGTTTGCAGCTTTCCAGAGCGAAATATTGTGCACGCGATTGCTCTGCCTCGATTCTATCCATTCCGGGTCGGCTGAAAAAGCCGTCCAGGCTTTTTCGCGGGCGGCGAGCGAATCGAAGGGGATGAGGTAGGTGGTCGGCGAATAGAGGATTGGGTGGATATTGGAGCGGTGCAGGATGTCGATGGCTGGGCCGGATTGGTAGACGCGAAGCTCGAAGATGCGCGTGGTATCCGCGGCCGCGGTTCCGATGTCGAGCGAATTGGGGACGGATTGGAGCAGAGAAGGGCCGCTCAGTCCGGGTGCGAAGAAAGGGGGTTCGCAGATCGCCAGGATCTGGGGCATGCGTGGGGCGGCCAGGGCTTGGAGATAGATTGTAGAGCGGCCGCGAAGGATCGGCGGTTTGGAATCGGCTGTTTCGAAGGTGTAGAAGCGCGGTCGTGGAGGGGCGACCATGCCGAAGCAACCGAGCGCCCGGACGAACGATCTACGATCCATTTTCTTTCAGGGTACTCGAAGTATCGGCCGATGAGTGACGTTAGGAGACCAAGGAGGTCCACAATGTCCGCAGTTTCGTGTACTTCGTCAACACCGAGCGCCGAAGCCGCTTACAGCCCGACGGCAAAAGCAGCCCAAGCCAAGACGCAACAATCGGAAACCGGTACGACCGCACCGGAAGATACAGTTCAACTCAGCAGTGCTGCCAAGGCGCAAGCAGGAGGGCAACAATCGACCTCCTAAACTCCAGGAAACCCTGGCGCGCCTAAATCGCGGGCGCGCCGGGTTAAGATTTACATATCGGTGACAGCGGCTACGAGGGCTCCACGGGCGGCCGTGTGGAGCGGATCGGCGGCCATACGGATTTCGGAAACGGCGATCGGGAAATCCTGTTCTTTGAGGATCTGTTCGAAGCGATCCCGGAAGCCTTCGGGCAGCGCGGTGCCGCCGCTTAAAACGAATGGGATGGGACGAGTTAGCTTCGGCATTTTACGGGCGCTCTTAAGCGCCTCTTTCATGCCGCTGACCAGGCCGTGGATCATATCGTCGTAGTAGACGCCGATGGCCTGGTGAATCTTGTCGGCGAAGAAGCCGTTCATGTGGAAGCCTTCTTCCTTGATAATGCGGATGCGGGTGGCGCGTTCGCCGGTCATAGAGGCGGCGCTGGCATCGATAAAATCGCCAGCCTTCGGCATGGAGAAGCTTAGGACGGGGATGGATAAATAAGAGAAACAGACGTTGCAGAGGCCGCCGCCGCAGCTGATGCCGACGCCGGTGTAGTTGGTGCTCTCGAGTTCCGCGTAAACGACCGCGAGTCCTTCATTGATACTCTTGACCTCAAAACCGAGATCCGTGAGGATCTGGCGTAGCGTGGCTTCGTGATAGGTCAGGTTGTCTTCCGACCCGAGCGAAGCGGCCGGCACGGTATAACAGAGTTTTTGCTTGTCTTTAGAAGAGCCGACGAGCGTTCCGATGATCTGGCGGATCATGTTGAGGCTCTCGGATTCGGTGGAACTCAGCACGCCGCGGGTCATGGTGCGGCGCGTGTCTACATCCATAAGGTCGGCGAATTTCTCGGCCTCATTGCCGTGTACGACGATTTCCGGGCCGTTGACGTTGTGCGGAATGCCTTCTTTCTTAAGAACCGATTCCGTGATGCGGGAGTATGGAAGAGTCACGAACGCGTTGAGCTGCGTCCGATACTCAAATTCTTCGCCGCCGCGCTGGGCCACACAGATACGGCTTGTGCCGACATCCAGACCTAATGCGGAGCCGTTGTTTTTCTCGTTAGATTTCATCACCTTTCTCCTTCCCAGGGCTCTTCGATTTGAGCGCTGCGGTAATTTCCCGATATCTTCGTTGTAGCGTGGCTTTGTATTTGGAAAGCGGCATGGAGAGCGACGAAGCCTGCCGCTTTACCTGGTCGTCCGCCATCAGAAGGCCCTGCCACACGCGGTTTCCCGTTATCTTCACGTAAGTTTCGTCGTAGTTAAAACCGAACGCGTAAACGCTCGCCGGCGGCGTCGCGTAGTTGTCCGGCAATCCGATTTCGGAGAATGGAAAAACGCCCGCCCAATCGGTGTGGTAGCCGATCAGCATGTTCGAGGAGTTCACCGAAACCTGGGCATGCGTAACACAGTCCGACATTGGAATATCGTACTTCGAACGCAGCATCTCCGTCAGGACGCGGGCGGAGTGGATCTGCGCGGGCGTAGCGTTGGGCGCGCTGTCGTCAGTGGCAGATTCGAACGCGATCCCCAGGAAACTCGCGTTCAGATTGACGTAAGCGCCACGCTCATCGCCCCAAATGGACGAGCCGGCGTGGTTGGCGATGTCACTCTCGTTCACAACGCGGAAAACGCGGCCAAAACGATCGATGACGAAATGATACGAGAGGTTCTTCTGCACGTACTCCAGCACCGCGTTTCCGATGCGCACCAGGTGCCGGTTCTCACCCGGTTCAAACGGGGCCAGGTGGCTTTCGGTGGTGTGATAGACGATACCCGCCGGATCGGTTTTCCATTCGAGAATCCCCTCATCCGTCTTGCCGTAGCCATAGACCGGATATTTCACGCGCGGCTGGTTTGGCACGGCATACTTATCGTCGATGCGAAGGCCGTTGCTGTAAAGCTCCAATCCGTTGCGGCTGTCGACGAGCCAGACCTTGCTTGAGGACTGCAGCGCGCTCGAGGCGGGAGGGACGAGCGTGGAAGCCATCAGGGCGGGCCGCACCACTGCGAGTTTGGACGCCGTCTTCACCGTGCTATGCGCGGGTCTCCACACCATTAAGCTCATCGAAAAAGCAGCCAAGCCTAGCATGACCCAGCTTCCCCTTGTTTTCCAAAACTGCAGCGTCTTGAACTCGTCAAACACACTTATCGGCACGTTTTCGGGCCGGGACATCTCCTGGCGCAGATATCGCAGCCGCTCGACGGGATCTTCAATCTGGGCCGCCCGCCGTTCGATGAGGGTGTGGCGCCACGGTACAAGCACGACGTCTTCGCTATCCAGAGTACGAAAAACTCTTAAAATTTTGTTCTCTCTCTAATCATAGATCGGCGGGAGGTCAAAAAAACCTTATGGGTGATCTAGGGTATTTCATGGTACGGATCGGGGGAACGCCTTAGGAGCATGAAGCAACCGCCCGGGGACCGCTCCCTGCCGGTCACGGCTCGGTTACGGTCGAGATTCTTCATCAACATTGGTGGCCCGCAGGGCCATGGACAACTCCGTTGAAGAACATGTCGAGAAAATCACGGGCTATTTCCGCTTCCTACCGGGCGCGGCTCGGTTACGGTCGTTGTTCTTCATCACCTTGGGTGGGCCGCAGGCCCATGGGCACTCCCTGACGGTCACGGCTCGGAATGGAAGTAGTCCAGCCCACACGTCAGTTTCCCATGGCGGCCGAACTGAGATGGAAGCGCGGCTGCGAGGCATGGCGAAGGGCCGCCTGCACAATGCGGGTTACTTCATTCGGATCGAACGGCTGGGCCAGCACATCGTAGCCACCCAGGTTCAGGACCTCCGCCCAAAGAGGTTCGTCGGCGAATTGGGCGGTGACAATTACACTAGGAGCCACGGCGCGGAGGGACGTGAGAGCGAGAAACTCGCGCCAGTTCCCGTCGGCTATGACGACCGCGATGCTGAGTCGATCGAGAAGCGCGGCGGCTTCTCTGCGATCTGTGGCTTCGTAAACAGTCCACCCACTGGCTGCGAGCATTGCCGGGAGCGAAGCACGTGTGTTCTCGCACGGCGCGAATATAAGGATTAAATTGCCACCGGTCACAGTATTCCCAGTGTAGCCAGCACTGGCCGGAATTCTCACCCTATCTTGAAGTTTTTTTCAGTTCTGTAACCGTGACGATAAGCGCTTTATGGATTTCAACGGGTCGGATTAAAAGACACTGTCAATGTCACCATGACGGGCACTTTTTGCCCATTCCGTAACGCCGGCTGGAATCGCCACTGCGACACAGCTTCCACTGCGATCTTGCCCAAAACTGGGTTGAACGGAGGGATCGCTCTACATTCCTGAGGATCTCCTCCGACCTCGATCACACATTCCACCGTCACGACGCCATGTATCCCCGCCTCGCGAGCCGCGCGTGGGTAGCTGGGATTCACATTCGTCGCCAGTGGTATTGGCGCCAGGATTTCTCCGCCAACGATCAGCGCTTTTGCCTTCGCCCGGCTCCGCGCCAGTTTGAGGTGTTCATTGGCATTAGGATAATTCGGCTGGAGTGCGAGCGCCTGCCCGTAATCGGCGATGGCATCTTTAAATTGGCCAATGCTATAGTACGATTCAGCGCGGTCATAATAGGCCGCGCTCGAAGCGGGGTCGAGGCGAATGGCCTCTCCGAAGACCGTGATCGCTTCCTTCCAGCGATGAGCGGCGCTCAGTTCGATCCCGTTTCTCATCGTGGCTTCCGCCTGCAATTTTGGGTCGGGCACGGGCTGAGGTTTCGTTGTTACGGCTGGCGGGGGAAGGGATGCGGTTGACGGAGGCGGCAGGAGAATTGGAGTGGCCGCCGTTGGGGTGCTGACAATGTTCGTCGGCGCTTCCAGGACCTTTGGCGGTATCACGGGTTCGGGCGGGCGTTTGGTTTCGGCCGTGGTTTTCGGCGCGGGAGTTGCCACGGGCGGAGTGGTATTTCCGGCCGTTTTTTTCACGGTGTCCGCGGCGGGCAATTTGGGAGCGCTCTCGACTATCTTCGCTGCTTGCGCCGGGGCCGGCGTTTTATTATCGCTCTCGACGACGGGCGGGACAGGAACGGGCATGGGTTGGGGCACGGGCTGGAGGTTCAGATCAACCAGTAGATTCGGCTGCGCGGCATCGGCGATGAGCGTTTGCTGCCGAGGCTGATAGTCCTTCAGTTGCGCGGAGACCTCATAATGGCCGGGCGGGAGATCGAAGCGGCAATTCGGCGTCAGGCAGAAGCGATCTCCTACATGCACGGCCGCGCCTGGCGGATTGGTCCTGATTTCGACGGATACGAGTTGGACGGGCCGAGCCTTCTTCTCAAGAAGCCTCGGCGCTAGCAGGAGAATCGCCAAGCCGACGACTACTATTGCCGCTCCAATACCGATTGGAATCCACGGTATGGGTTTTTGAAGAGCGGCGAGCGCCGCTGCGATTCTCTGTCGAACACGATTCGCGATCGCCAGCAACTCCGAATCGGCCGGGTGCGATGCGGAGATAGTTTCCACCTCTGCGCGCAAAGCTCGCAGTTCGCGCTTGGGCGTTCCTGGGCCGATCAGCGATTCGATACCTTGGAGCCGCTCAAGATGACGCCGGCGCAAGTCTGCCAACTCAGCCTCACGCTGGCGGGCCTGCCATTCCGATTCGATCCGCGTTTTTAGATTGGTTAGAGCGGGGTCGCGGCCCCAGCGCTGTTCGGCGTTTTGAATTTCGCGCAGGGCGTCTTCGAAGCGGCCGGTGCGATAGAATCCTTCGACCGCCGCTCGCGCTTCGGCAAGGGCCCGCTCACGATCGAGGGCGGCCTTTTGCTCGCGAATGCGCGCAGCAATCGTCGACAGGAGTTGGAGCAGTTGCTCTTCGCTGGGATATTGTGCCGCGAGAGGCTGTAAGAGCTGCAGGGCGTCTTGCGCGCGGCCGAGCGCCAATTGCGCCTTAGCCTGCTCCATCACGGACGCAATTTCCTTGCGGCGCTTTTCGCTTTCCCGCGCGGCGATCTCACGTTGATGGGCGGCGCGGCTAGCCAGGGTCGCATTGCGGCAGCGCTGCAACCGTTCCGAACCGGGATGGTCTCGCAAGCCGCCGTCGAGCAGCGCAAGCGCACGATCGAACTCACCCGCCCGCGCCAGCCCTTCGGCCTCCCGAATCAGGGTGGAAATGGCTTCTTCGCGCTGCTGCCCGCGCAAGCGGTCTTGGGCCAGATCGAGCAGCTTTGTAACTTCCGGTTCGCCGGGGAATTCGCGAGTGGCGCGTAACAGGACCTCGGTCGCGGTTGCGGGCCGGCCGTCGTTGATGAGACCTTGGGCTTCGACAACCAGTCTGCGGATTGCAGCGGACCGGCCTTGCCGCTCGAACCCCTCTTCGGCCTGCTTGCGAAGCGCGGCGAGCGGGGCTGTGTCGCCATAGGCGCGCACAAACGCGCCGATGCATTCGAGAGCCTCCGCGAAACGCTCACTGTTACAGAGTGCCGAGGCTTGCCGCACCGCATCGTCGTGAGCGGTCTGCCTCTGACGGGCCGCCTTCGCCGCGGCGACGGTCTGCATCAATTCACGAAGCGCCGCGGCGCCGGGATAATGGTCGAGCGCTATACGCAGTTTTTCCAGGGCGGCGTCGAACTCTCCTTTATCGGCCAGAGCGCGGGCTTCGGCCCCGATTTGAGCCACGGCCTGGGCCTGTTTCCGTTCGTTCAGTTGCTCCGCGGCGAACGCTGCCAGGTCGCGCAATTCCGCGGAATCCGGAAACTCGGCGCGGCAGCGCGCAAGATGCTCGACGGCCTCGGCGTACTGCCTCTTGCGGAGCAATTCCTTGGCTTCAGCCGTCGAGGCTTCCAGGCGATGGCGGCGCGCCAACACTTCCCGTTCCTGGTGGACCCGTTCCAGCAAGGCGGCTGCATCGGCGCAATCGGGATACTGCGCGGCAAGCCGTTCAAGCGCTTCCGCGGCCTCATCGAAGCTTTGCAGCAGTATCAGCCCGCGGATGCGGCTCAACTCGTCGCGCAGACGCCTCTCGCGTTCACGGGCCTCAATCTGGGCCTGCAGCCTGGCGAGGAGCGCGGCCGCTCTTTCGTTATTAGGATCGGCCCCCAGCGCCTCCGAGAGGGTCTCCCGCGCGATGGTCAGATCGCCGCGATTCATCGCGAGGGCGGCTTCTTCGAGGAGCTGTTCGGCGCGCTGGGCCTTCATCCAAGCGGCTCTGGCCTCCTCGAGGAGGAGGTGAATTTTGGGGTTCGACTTATCCAGCCGCAGAGCGGATTCGAGTTTTTCTATGGCCTGCTCAAAGCTTCTTTCGTCGAGGCGGACGCGCCCTTCCGAGACGAGAGCTTCAATGCGCGGCCGCAGCGTCTTTTCGCGGATAAGGCGCTGCAGATTTTCGCGCAGCTCGCGCGCGGTGCGATTGCCGGCGTCGATCTCGAGGGCCTGCCGCACCTTCGCTTGGGCGTCCTCCAATTGCCCGGCCTCCATGAGATCGCCGGCTTGCACCAGGATGCCGCGCACGTTTTCGCGGCGCAAATCGAGAATGGCCGGCTCCAGATCGAACTGCAGATCCTCCAGGCTCTGGTAGCGCGCATCGCGGTCCTTGGCAAGCAGCTTGATCATGGCGTTCTCCAGGATTTCGGGGCATCCCGGAATGCAATTCCGGAGCGGCTCCGGACTCATGTTCATGATGTTGTGCATCAGCTTCGCCATTTCGAGCGCGTGAAATGGATGCTTGCCCGTGAGGAACTTATAAGATGTCACTCCATACGCGAAGATGTCGGACAAGGCGTCGGACGCGGAGCCGTAGAATTGCTCCGGCGCCATGTACGGGAACGTCCCCAGCAGCGATCCTTTAGGCGTGATCCTGGCCGCCGACGTTTGGGTGACGAGCGCAATGCCGAAATCGAGAATCTTTACCGAACCGTCGGGAAGCACCATGACATTGGCGGGTTTCACATCGCGGTGGACGACGCCGTTCTTGTGAGCGTGGTCCAGCCCGGCGGCCACCTGCAGCATGATGTCGAGCTTCTGAAGCAGTGTCAGGGGAACGTTGCCATCGATGATGTGCTCGATATCCTGGCCGTCGAGCAGTTCCATGACCAGGTAGGGGGTACCGTTATGCTCACCGAAATCGTAGATTGTAACGATGTTTTTGTGGCGCAGTTTGCCGGCTGCCGCGGCCTCATTGCGAAAGCGCGCCAGCAGCTCCGGCTCGCCGCCGGCGGTGAGAGTTTTGACGGCCACCATGCGGCCGACGGTAGGGTCGAAGGCGCGCAAGACCTGACCGAAGCCTCCCCGGCCTATTTCGGATTGCACTTCATATCTGCCGATACGGTACATCATCAAGCGTTCGCGCGCACTTTTAGCAGGTGGCCACGTTCACCCCAAGCGGTGGGTGGCAATCTGTCGATAATACAGCATTGTAAGATCGGGAACGCGTGATTTTAGGAGCGCGGGGTTTTAGTACTACGGGCAAGAGCGGGTGTGACGATCCACTTGAGCAGCCCGTGCGGTTCCGCAGTCATACTCTCCAGCGAAATTCGAACCAGCGCGCCTTTCTTGAGGTCTAAAGTGAGGGAAGGCGCTCCGAGAAGATACGCGACTAAATGACTCAGATGCGGTTCATGTCCCGCGAGCAGGATCTGTTTTGTTTTCGCGAAAGATCGCAATTCTTGCCAGGTTTCTTCCGGCCGAGCTTGGGGAAGAAGAGATGGCGTTTCGAGCAAACGCGGTTTCCCGAGCAAGCCGCGCGCGATCCCGGCGGTTTCCACGGCGCGGCGGTACGGACTGGTCAGGATCAGTTCAGGAGTCAGCTTCTTTCGGAAAGCGAGCTTTATGACCCGCTCGACGTCGCTTTTCCCTTTGGGCGTCAGTTTGCGGTCAGCCTCCGGAACGCCGGCGGAGCGTGGTTCGGCATCGCCGTGACGCAGGATGAAAATATCGGTCATGGAGTTGGGACGTGACTCAGGTATTCAATCCAGGTGTCTCTCTGCGCTTGGTCCATGCTCTTGTGCCAGTATGCGCGGAAGGCCCGGACTTGGGTCAGAGCTTTTTTCGCGAGTTTTTCTTTGGCTTGGTCGACGAGGGGCTTGTGTCCTTTGCGATATTCGTCCAGCAGGGCCTGCGTGGCGAAACAATCGTTGATGTTGCCCAGGCGGGTCTGGATGTTCTTCAGAACCTCCATACGTTTTTCAAGAGTGGGCCCGTACTGTGGAGCGAAAAGCTCCAGCGCATAGCGGAACTTTTTGGAGCGAATGCGGAACTTGTGGAGAGTTTTCGAATCGGCCGCAGGATCGGCGGCGGATTGGCCCGCTTCGAAGAAGCCGGCCGCCAAACCGGGTAGAGTCTCTTGCGCAACGTCGGCTGGCTGGAGGTTTTCCTTCTCCTTACCCGCAAGTTTGGATTTCCATTTCTGGACGATGTCGAGTTCTTCAAGCGCTTCGGAAAAATCCGCGGCCCGGCTGAGGCGGTCCTTTCCGAGCTCGCGAATCAGTTCGCCAGACTTGGGAAGTCCGGAGGCTTTGAGTAGCTCAATGGCAATATCGAGATTGCGCAGTTCGCCGGCCGCTTCAAGAACCTTGCTCAACTTCTTATCGATAGATCGGGCCGCGCGGGAGGGAAAAGCGGGTGCGAAAATCTTCAGACACTCGCGTGTCCGGCGGATGGCCACACGAACGTCGTGGACGGCATCGGAATCCGGTTTCTTCGCCGCCTTGCGCATCTCGTTCGCGAGATGGTCGAGCAGAGCCGATGCGGTTTCCAGGGGCGATACCGCGGGGGAAACGGTTGCCGCTGTCATGTCTTTCCTTTCTCGACGATCAATTGCCGCTCGTAGACTTGATGGAACACATCGCCGACTTGTTCGGCGGCCCACTTTTCGAGCTTCACGTCCGAATCCGAGAGCAGAGTGATCGCGACGGAGCCGTTTTGAAGGTTGCAATCGATATCGGTGACGCGCTGCTCATGGGTCTGATCGAGGGCCGCGGAGAGGCGGAGCAGCGGCGTGAGCAAAAGAACGGCGCGCCGGTCTTCGGGGTCTAGCGCCTGGAAATCGGCGTGCGAGGGAGCGGGCATTCCTTTGCGGTGGTAGCGACAAAGATTGGCAAGAATGTTGCGCTCGCGCTGCGTGAAGCCGGGCAGATCGGAGTTGGCCACCAGATACGAAGAATGGCGATGATGGCGCGTATCGCTGACGAAGTGGCCGATGTCGTAGAGGTACGCTGCGGCCTCCAGCAGTCCTCCATATTGCGCGGCGAGATGATGCAGCGGCAGTGTCGAATCGAAGAGCGAAGTAGCGACCTGGGCTACTTTGCGGACGTGATTCAACTCCACGCCGTAGCGCTTGGCCATGCCGGTGACGATCTCGCGGCGGTCGCTGTCGAGCCGCGCGGGTTTCTTACCCACGCCGCGATGCGCCAGGTCCGCGATAATTCCGTCGCGGAGACCGGCCGCGGAGTAGTGCAGCGCGGGAAGGTTCAACGCCCGCATGATGTGGAGCAGCACGGCGGTTCCGGGCACGATGATCTCGGCGCGGCGCGGCCCGATACAGGTCATCTTGCGGCGGCCTTCGAGGTCGCGGCCCGCGATTTTGTCGTAGAAACTTCGCACCTGTGAGGTAGTGGCGCGAAGCCGGTCCGCTTTGTCGCGCTTCGAGCGGCTCAGGCCGTTGACGGCGCAAATCATCGCCGCGGCCGTTCCGGAGGTCGCCACGGCGCGGTCGTAAGTCTTGGGACTCAGCCGGCGGATGACGCTTTCCAGACGCTGCTCGATGTATTCGTTCATCTGAGCGAGTTCGAGCTTAGTGGGCGGCTCCGATTTGAGGAAGACTTCCTTCATGCGAACCGCGCCAATCTTCTTCGAGTAGGCTTCGGCGAGATGCCCGTTCTCGCCGACGATCACTTCGGCGCTGCCGCCTCCCACGTCGACGGCCAGCAAGCGGCCTTTGGGAAACGGCCAGCGGATCTGCACCCCCATGAAAATGAGCCGCGCCTCTTCGAGACCGGAGATTACTTCGACATTCGTTCCCAGGACGTCGGACGCACGGCGCAGGAACTCATCTTTATTAGAGGCATCGCGAAGCGCGCTGGTGCCGACGGCGCGAACGGCGATGGCATTGACGGTCCGGTATTTCTGGGCCATCGAAGCGAGCACGTCGCAAGCAAAATCGATGGCGGCGGGACTGATGCGTCCGGTGCGGAACACGCTTTCCCCGAGCCGCGTGACTTGACGGTCGGACGCGACTTCGATAAGTGAACCTTCCGGCGTAACCTCGGCGGCTTCCATGCGAATCGAATTGGAGCCGATGTCGATCGCTGCGTAGCAGGCCACGACCATTATGATAAGCGTTCGTGGTTCGTGGTTCGTCGTTGTTAGTTCGCGTGCGGCGCGCGGCGTTTTACTTCGACGTTCTACCTTCTGCGTTGTCAGCGCATGAAACCCCGGGTTGTCCAAGGGGCTTGAGCGGAAGCTGCTCCATTGGAAGTCCGCACTTGCCGGAGGA
>JBEKUT010000152.1:0-17611 GCA_049514735.1 Bryobacteraceae bacterium | reverse complement strand
TCCCGACCGCCGGCGCCGTATTCAAAGCATTCAACGCCGCGGCGGTAATACGATTCGGGTCGCTCATGTTCAGCACCGGTCTGCGCCTTGCGATGCCAGTTATCGGGTCGCTCCTGCTGCTCGATCTGGCATTCGCGCTGCTATCGAAAGTACATTCGCAAATGCAACTTCTCCACCTTAGTTTTGCGGCGAAAATGCTGGCGGGCCTGGTGCTCCTTTCGATCCTGGTGGCGGCCTGTCCGGCGCTGCTCAAGAGTTCGGCGGCCCGAACGTTCGAGATTCTCTTCCGGCTTCTTACCTGAGGATCGCTGAGATATGCCGGAGGATAGCGGGCAAAAAACTGAAAAAGCGACGAAGCGCAGGCTCGAAAAGGCCCGCCGCGAAGGGCAATTCGCGGTCAGCCGGGAGATGGTCAGCGCGTTCCATTTTCTGGCTTTTGTCTGGATACTGTTTGCTTCCGGGGAGCGCTTCGTGATTGCAGTGGCGGGGCTGTTTCACGATTTGCTGGTCTCCGCTTTTGAAGTGCAACTCAGCTCCAGGACCATCGTCCGCCTTTATTCGAGCGTGCTGACCACGGCTTTGGTGCCGATTCTCATTTTCGGAGGTGTCCTGGCCGGCCTGTTGCTAGCGGCTCAACTGGCGACAACCCAGCTTGGTGTGTCGGGCGAGAAGCTGATTCCGAAGTTAACGAAACTGAACCCTCTGCCCAAACTCAAGCAGTTGCCGAAACAGAATCTGGCTTCGTTAACGCAGGCGTTGCTGCTGCTGCCGTTGGTTGCGTTCACGGTGTACGCAATCGCGAGCCATAGCGTCACGACACTTATACAGTTGCCGATGTATTCGGTGCGCCCGGCCGCCGCCGTGGTGATGCGTTCGATGCATGACCTGTTGTGGAGATTTGCGTGGGTGCTGTTGGCTTTGGGCCTGATCGATTTTTTCCGGCAACTGCAGCGCTACAACGCCAACCTGCGCATGTCAAAACAAGACATTCGGGAAGAAACGAAAGAGACCGACGGGAATCCGCAAATCAAGGCCCGGGTGCGCCGCATCCAACGCGACCTGGCGCGCCGGAACATGATGAAGGAACTTCCCAATGCGACGGCCGTAATCGTGAACCCGACTCACTACGCGGTAGCAATCCTGTACGACATAGACAGCATGGCGGCTCCGCGAGTGATCGCGAAGGGCAAGAACTATCTTGCCCAGAGAATAAGGCAGATCGCCATGGAACATGAAGTTCCGATTGTGGAGAACCAACCGCTGGCGCAGGCGCTCTATAAATCCGCCAATGTGGGCCAGGAAATTCCCGCGAACCTTTATCGCGCCGTGGCTGAGATTCTCGCATATATCTACAAGGTCATGAACATGAGGCGACGCTAGTGGCAGCAACGAATATTCCCGCAGTTCCAACGCGTGTGCCCGCCGTGGTGGCAGCCAACAGCGTGCAAGCGGTGCTGCGGTCTCTGAACCTCGCCGACATTTCCGTTCCCGTTGCGGTGCTCGGGATCGTGCTGGCGATGATTATGCCGCTGCCGCCGTTCGTGCTCGACATCCTCATCAGCGCCAACATCACAATGTCGGTGATTGTGCTGCTGGTATCCCTCTATATTGTCAAGCCAGTCGATTTCAACGTATTCCCAACGACCCTGCTACTAATGACGTTGTTCCGGCTGGCGCTCAATATCTCGTCGGCGAGACTTATTCTTCTTAACGGCAACAGCGGGTCGAGCGCGGCGGGAGAAGTGATACAGGCCTTTGGCGCATTTGTGGTGGGAGGAAACTACGTCATCGGCGTCGTAATTTTTTTGGTCCTGATCGCGATCCAGTACGTGGTGATTAACCATGGAGCGGTGCGCATCTCGGAAGTGACGGCGCGGTTTACCTTGGATGCTCTGCCTGGCAAGCAGATGTCGATCGATTCCGATTTGAACGCGGGATTAATCGATGAGGCGGGCGCCCGTCTGCGGCGGAAACAACTTGCGCAGGAGGCGGAGTTTTTCGGCGCGATGGACGGAGCTTCGCGGTTCACGCAGCGCGACGCCGTAGCGAGCATTTTGATCACCGCGATCAACATTATTGCGGGTTTCCTGATCGGCGTTCTGCAGCACGGAATGGAATTGCAAAGAGCGATCGAGACTTATACGGTCTTAACAATCGGCGATGGTCTGGTGACCGTCATCCCGGCGTTGATGATTTCCATTTCGGGCGGCCTTATCGTAACGCGCGCCAGTTCGGATACCAAGTTGGGACAGGATTTCCGGAGACAGATCTTCAGCAGTTCGCAACCCTTGTTGTTGGCAGCCGGAGTGTTGATCGCCATGGCGGCGTTACCGGGACTGCCTAAGATACCGTTTCTACTTCTTGGCAGCGGTGTAGGGACGATAGGGTGGCGTCTGCGCCAAAAAAATGTCGTGGCCGAAAAAACGCCTGCCGCGGCGGCGGCTCCTTCGAAGGAAAACCTGGAGACCCTTCTCAAAGTGGAACCTTTGGCAATCGAAGTTGGTCTTGGTCTCGTCAAGCTGGTGGAAGGCGCACAGAATTCGCCCTTGCTACGGCGTATTGCAAGCATTAGACGGCAGTTGGCCTCCGACTTGGGGTACATTCTTCCCGCTGTTCGGGTGACAGACAATCTCTCGTTGCGGGCGCGTGAATACGTCATATCCCTTAAGGGCGTAGAGATCGCGCGATTTGAATTGGCGCACGGCTGCGAGATGGCGATTCACGCTGGTCAAAATGCACCGAAAATCAACGGAATTCCGACCAAAGATCCCGCATTCGGCATCGCGGCGTACTGGGTGGCTCAAGAAAACGTCGAGGCCGCGCGCAAGGCGGGATACACAATCGTGGACGCAACGAGCGTGCTCGGGACACATCTCGGGGAGTTGATTCGGCGTTATGCGTATGAATTGTTCTCGCGGCAGGACGCCAAGAAATTGCTGGATCGCGTGTCGGAAGAGAACCCGAAAATCGTCGAAGATTTGGTGCCGAAATTGCTCTCTGTTGCTGCAGTGCAGAAGGTATTGCAGAATCTTTTACGCGAGCGCGTTTCAATCCGGGACGCTGTTTCTATTTTGGAAGCGCTTGGAGAAGGCGCTGCCATAACCAAGAACAGTACTCTGCTAACGGAATACGTAAGGCAGGCAATCCGCAGGCAAGTGGTAAAACCCTATTTGAACGACACCGGCGACCTAGCGGGATTTTTCACCGATCCGTCGCTGGAACGCGAAATTGAAAGCGCCGTCGAGCATGGGGAAGCGGCCAGTCATTTGAACCTGGCGCCGAATGCAGTGCGGTCGATTCTGGATCGCTTGACGAAGAAGGGTCAGGATGCGTCGATGGTCGTATTGACAGGCTCGGCATCGCGCTTTTTCCTGCGGCAGATCGCTGAAAGTTCCTTGCCGAACGTCACGGTTTTGTCGCACGCCGAGATCCCGGCGGGCGTGCGGGTCATTTCGCTGGGCGTAGTGAATTAGAGATTGGAAAACGATGAAGCTGAAATCATACTTCGCGGCAACGGTCGAATCGGCCATGAACCTGGCAAGCCTGGAACTGGGCCCGGATGCGATGCTGGTAAGCACCAAGAGAACTGGCGATGATGGCCGCCACGGGGGCGAGTACGAAGTGGTATTCGCGTCCAGCCCATCACAGGAGCCGCGTTCGATCGGCTTCGCGCCAGGGGGCCACACGAAGGCCCCCGCCATGGACAAGCTTTCAGACGAGGTGGCCGGGCTGAAGCGTGAGATGGAACGTCTCGCCTCGGCGTTGGCGCGTTCGAGCGCCGGGGTCGCGAAGATTATGGCTAACGCCGACCTCGCCGAGGCGTTCGCGCGGCTGGTGGACGCGGAGATGGATGCCGACCTTGCCCAGGACATCGTTCTGAGGGTGGGCTCGCAAATCGAGAACGCGCGCATTCCAAGGTCGGACTGGAGCGCGCTGATCGCCTCCGAGTTGTCGCGCTTGTTGCCCGTGGACAGCCGGCCGCCCGGGGCGAGCGGAAGGAGCGCGATCGCTCTGGTGGGGCCGCCGGGGGTGGGCAAGACCGCGACCCTCGTAAAGCTGGCGGTCCTCTATGGACTCGGGACGCGCCGGCCTTCGCAGATCTTGAGCCTGGACACGCGCCGCGTGGCGGCAACCGAGCCGCTGCGTTCCTACGCTTCTATCACGGGGCTAGCCTTCCGCGCGATTGAGACGCCGCGGGCGGTTTTTCAGGCGCTCGAAGAATGCCGGTCCAAAGAATTGGTTTTCATCGACACGCCGGGTCTTTCTCGCGCGGAATTAGAAGAATCGGCCGATCTGGCAAAGGCGATCGCGCGCCACGATGCGATTGAAACGCATTTGGTGCTCAGCGCCTCAATGAAGCCGGCAGATATGAAACGCATGGTGCAGCAGTATGAAATGTTCGCGCCGACGAAACTGATCTTCACGCATCTCGATGAAACCGAGACGTTCGGTCCTCTTCTGAACCTGCCGGTTCGAACCGGCAAACCGATTTCTTTCCTGACGCGCGGCCAGCAGATTCCGGAGGACCTGGAATCGGCCGACGCGAGAACACTTGTCGAACTCGTACTCAAGGAGAGTCAGCAGGGCGAGGATGAACTGCGCTCGACTGCCGCAGCTTAGCCATGGCACCTTCGGGGACTCAACGAGCAATGAATAGTTACCAGGTATGCAACGACGCAGCCGAGGAAAGGGAGCGTCTGATCCTGGAGCATCTTCCGCAAGTCCGCCTGATTGCGCGAAGGATTCATGAGCGTTTGCCGGACAGCGTCAACCTGGAAGATTTAATCTCAACGGGGACGCTCGGTCTGATCGCAGCCATCGATCGTTTCGATCCCAAGCATAACGTCAAGCTCAAGACTTATGCGGAATACAAGATCCGGGGCGCGATACTGGACAGCCTGCGCGGACTGGATTGGGCGCCGCGGCAGCAGCGCAAGCGCTCGAAGCAGATCGAATCCGCCATCTCGGCGGCGGAGCAGAAGCTGCACCGCATGCCGACCGAAGAAGAAATCGCCGCGGAGCTCAAAGTCGAGATCGAGGAATATCATGAATGGCTGGTGGATATTCGGGGCGTGAATCTGGGCAGTCTGGAGCATGCCTCTTCGGAAGATAGCGGGCGGGATCTGTTGAAGTTCGTCTCCGATACGGATGAGAAATGGCCTTCCGTAATCCTGGAGCGTCTGGAATTGCAGCGCTTGCTCGCCGACGCCATCGAGAAAATGCCCAACACCGAGAAGACGGTGCTGAGTCTCTACTACCACGAGGAGCTCACGCTGCGCGAGATCGCGAAAGTCGTGAAGCTCCACGAATCGCGGGTATCGCAGCTTAAGTCGCAGGCGATCCTGCGGCTCCGCGCTTATATACAGAAACGGTGGCCGACCCGGAAAGGCGCATAAACCATGGCGGATATTGCCGGGATGAGCGCGGCCGAAGCCTGGTTGACGGAGCAGTGGTTAGCCAAACTCGCGCTCTCCATCGGATCGATGATGGGCGACGCGCCCAAGGTAACGGCGGGCGACGCAGTCAAGCAGACTCCCGGCGGGGAAGAAATTCTTTGGTGGGAGCAGCCTTATAGCGCGTCTCCGGAAGCGATCTGTTGGGTAGGAGCGCTCCCGGCAGCCTGGAAAACCATCGGCAACGAGGTGTTAAAGTCGGCCGGAATCGACGACGCCGACGAAGACAACATAAAATCGACCTACCTCGAGATTCTCAGTCAGGCTCTTTCCGGGTTAGGGCAAGCGATTTCCGCGCGCGTTCGAACCGAGGTGACCTGCGCCGGAGGTGGGGAAGCCAAGTCGCCGCCCGCCGACAGCTTGCCCATTCTCATCGATCTCGGTGGCAATGAACTTGCGCTGTTCGTGGCATTCAGCAAGCCACTGGCGGATCTCCGCGAGAGTACGCCGGCGGCCGCGCCCACACCGATCGAAACTTCAGCCCTGCCGCCCAGCGCCAAGAAAGCCAAGGAAGCCGAGGTCAACGCGAAGGGCTACCCGCGCGGGCTCGACCTGTTGCTCGACGTCGAACTGCCGGTCAGCGTCTCATTTGGCCGGGCCGAACTCTCTATCAAGGACGTCATTAAACTCACGTCCGGATCCATCGTGGAACTGAACCGGTCCATCACCGAACCGGTCGAGGTAATTGTGAACAACGTCGTAATTGCGCGCGGCGAAGTCGTCGTGGTGGAAGGCAACTTCGGCGTACGGATCAAGCAAGTAATCAGCCGCCAGGAGCGGCTTCGGACCCTGAAATAACCATGCTAGAACGATATCTCATCCCCCTCGCTCCCTATCTGCTCATCGCGGCCGGCCTGCCGGCTTGCATGTACATTTTTTACTCGTTGAAGCGGGAGATGCACGTCCTGCAGAAACGCTTGAAACAGCGCGAGTCGCAAGTGGACTCCACATGGCAGAACATGTCGGCGGAAATCGACCGGATGCGAACGGATCTACGGGATGCCGAGGAACGAACGGCGCAACTTGTTCCCCCGCCCCCGGCGCGGTCCGGCCTCAACGTCAATGCGCGAACCCAGGCCATCCGTATGGCCCGCCGGGGCGAGGATGCGCATCAAATTGCATCGAAGCTGGGCCTTCCGACGAACGAGGTCAAGCTGCTATTGAAAGTTCACAAGATGGCGGCTGACGAGTCCCCCCACGCGGGCGGCAACAAAGAACTGAATCCACTTACATCTTGAGCGATTGCGTATCGACTACGCGAACGCGGCTGGGAGTCATCCCGCCCGTATGCGCCTTGTCGATGGTCACCGTGACCGTCATCTCACGGCGATCGCGAACAATTTGAAGCGGGAACGTTGTTTTCGATCGAGCGCTCCGGAGCGCGCCCGTCAGTTCGGAAGCCGACGTTACCGGCTCCTGCTCCACCTTGGTTATGACATCGCCAGCTTTGAGGCCGGCCTTTTCCGCGGCCGAGTCTTTAAAAACCGACCGGACCAGAACGCCATCCTTCACCCCGAAAAACTCGGCCAATTGCGGCGTGAGCGCTTCCGCCTCGACCCCCAGGATGGGCGTCCGCATATTCTCAAAGACCTGCGGCATGTCGGGGATCTTAATGTCCGGCATATTGAATTGAAACTCTTTGAGCGGCGGCATTTGCATGCCGGATATATCCGGGCTGTGCCAGGCGTGGGCGCCGATGGTAACCGGCACCGTCATCTGGTTTCCATCGCGGCTGATCGACAGCTTCACCTCGCGCCCAGCGGGGGTCTCGCGCACGAAGCGGCCGAACTGCTCCATTCCTTCGACGCGCTGCCCGTTATAGTCGAGCACGACGTCGCCGGGTTTGAGCCCAGCCTTGGCCGCGGGGCTGTTGTCCTCGACGCGGGTGATTTCCACTCCATGAACGTCGCGCAACTTGAGTGCGTGAGCCCGATCGTTATCGATGTCCGCCAGGTTCACGCCAATGAAACTGACCTGGGCGGCGCCCGCGAACCGAAAATACACATCGGGCTCGCCGGCCTGAGACCATTCCTGAGCGTGCACGCCACTCAATACCAGGAGCGCGGCTAAAGAAGTCTGAAACAATTTGCCCATAATTCAATCCTCGATACGTTATTTTTCGCGGCGCAAATAGATCGCGCCGTCCTTGGCCAGCAAGCGCAGAACGGGGCCGCCGCCGTTGATGGCGCCCTCGGCAACGAGCGGCATACTGGGGCCGCGATCCTGACGGGGGCGAATCTGGGGAAAATCCGAAACGATTTTAGCCATGCTCGCCGACTCATTTCTCGCGACCACTGTCATTGCCAGATTGGACGGAATGAAGACCGTAATGTCACCCGAGCCGGTGCTCAAAAAAGAATCGAGAATGGGCTTGCCGGACATCAACTGCGCGATAATGTTGCCCGCCGCGGTGGCGGCCAGCAACGCGCCGTCGACGTTACGCAGGCGGATGGCCCCGCTATTCGATTCGCATTGGACGCCGTTCGCCGCGTTCACCTGGATGGCGCCTCCGGAGTTCTGCGCGCTGACATTCCCCGTTGCCTCATCGACCTCAATGACGCCGCCGGCAGTGCGCGCGAACACCACCGTGGAACGCCCGATACGGATATTGCCCGCGCCGGTGGTAACGTGAATCGGACCCAAGACTTCCTTTACAAGAATCTCGCCGCCCACGGTTTCAAACCAGGATTCGCCGCCCACGCTGTCCGCCTGCATGCTGCCGCCGCCCGAAAAACATTTCACGGGACCCTGGACGCGGCCGATCACGATGTTGCCGCCGCCCGCCCGCACCGTGGCCCCCTCCTTGATGCGGTCGAGCTGTACCTGGCCGCCGCGCGTCTGGGCCTCCACGCGGCCGTCGAAATCGTACGCCTGGACGTTCCCTCCGGAAGTTTCGATTAACGCCTCGCGCATGGAGCGCGGGACGGTGACCGAGACGTCGGCGTTGATCGTTTTCATATCGGGAGACTTAAGAACGAGAAAGATCCAGTCGCCTCGCGTGGTGGTTTTCACTTCGAAACCGCGGAGCAGTTCGCGCGCCTCTTCCTCGGACCTGGCGCGCATGCGGCGGTTCAAAGTGTACACGACGCGGTCGCCCGAATCGCCGCGCAGGATCACATTACCGCTGGCGTAGATCCGCAGGCGGGTAGCCGCGGAAGCCGAAACCGTTCCATTCGCGGTCTGGACCCAAACCGGGCCTTCCGCCCAAAGGGCGCCCGATGGCTGCGTAACGCCGGTTTGTACTGCGTACAGGGAGGCGGCCAGAACGATTGGAACAGCATACTTCATCGGATCAATACGTCTCCACGGAGGCGTTCATTTCATGCAGCGCCTTCTGGCAGCGCATGCGGATGTAGCCATTGTCTTCCTTGCGCATGAGCTCCTGAAGCACGCCCACCATCTGGTCTTCCTTGTGCGAAATCAGCAGATCGATGGCCTGCGTGCGGACGCCCGCATTATTGTCGGTGAGCAGCACCTGGGTGAGCACCTGGCGGACCTGCGGATCGGCGGCCGAATTCTTCAGGCCTTCGAGAGCCTTCAATCGCACGCCGGGATTGGAATCGTGCTGCAAGGCGTAGAGCAGCGCCCCGCGGACCTCGGGACATTCGCGGCTGGACTTCAAGAGATCCACCGACTCGACGCGCAAGCCGGCATCCTGGGGGTCGCGCGCGGCGGCGAGCAAGAGGTTCTGGATATTTTGATCGTCCACGTTTCCGGACAGAACACGCTCGCGCGTTTCTTCGACCACCAACTGCACCTTGCCGGACTGGGACGGTTCGACATAGCGAACGCGAGAGGTTCCCGGAGTGAATCCGGCGTTCGAAACGCCCTTGAACGAAGCTCCGTAGGGAAGCATGCGCGCGCCGAAAAATCCCATCGCGATGAGCGCCAGAGCTCCGACGGGCTGCAATCCGCCCGGAATGGGATGCACGTGAATGGTGAAGCCCTGCCGCAGTTTCTGCCACCAGCCTCCCTGCGCCGGGGCCGACCGCAAGCGATCCCGAAGCTGTTCGCGGCTGCGGGCGAGCAGGTCCGGCGGAGGCACGGCTTCGGCGGAGTCGAACGCGGCATGCATCACGCGCTCGCGTGCTAAATCGCCGCGGCAGGATTCGCAACCAGCGAGGTGCGATTCCACCAGTTCTTCGCCGTCAAAGGTAAGCTCACCGTATAGAAATAGCGGAAATTGCTCTTTTGCTTCCTGACAATTCATATAAATTCTCCCAGCGCCGCGCGCATCTTCTGCGTGGCGCGAAACAGGCAGTTCTTGGCGGCCTCTTCGGAGGTCCCCAACACGTCGCCTATGGCGCGCAAACGCATTCCCTCGTAATGCCTCATTTCGAAAACCATTCGCTCTCTCGGCGTGAGGTCCGCCAGCACATTGCGGATCTTGGCCTGCAATTCTCGGCTGAGGAGCCGCCGCTGCGGATTGCCGTCGGCGCGTTCCTCCTCGATGGTGTCCATACGGTCCAGAGTTCCTTCGCGAGTTTCCACCACCGTGCCCTCTTCCTTGCGGACCTTCCGCTTGCGCAGAGCGTCCAGACACAAATTCGTGACGATCCGGTACAGCCAGGTATGGAAGCTGCAATCGAATCGAAAGTTGTGCAGGTTCTTGTAGACACGGAGGAAGGCTTCCTGGTAGATGTCGTTGGCATCTTCCGGGGACCGCAGCAGGTTCATGGCGAGCCGCAGCACACTCTGATCGTATAGACGCACCAACTCCTCGAAGGCGCGCGAGTCGCCACTCTGGGCGGCCCGGATCAGAGCCGATTCGTCCATGTGAACCGCCGTCGCGGTAATCCCCGCCTCCACGGCTTCCATCTTCCCCTGCAACAGTATGATAGACGAGCGTGATGCGAAAATGTCACGGGTGCGGCAAGGTGGCCTGCTGAACTATTCGAGTTCTATCTTCTTCGTGTCGGGGTCGAGGCTGACGATCTTGAATTCCCGCACCTGGCCAGCGCGGGTTTCGGCCGGAGCGGAACTCGAGGCTGTCCCGCCGCCCTGCTTCCATTTCGCCGAGAGCTTGGCGGTCAGGGAGGAAATGTCCGCCTTGCCGGATTCCGCCGGCGCGCTCTCCTGGGCAGACGCGGCGGCGGCGATTTTGGCTTCGGCCACGACGCCTTCACCCAGCTCAACTTTGGCGCGGCCATTCCGAACGTCAACGATGCGGCCGGTGACCGAATCGCCCACTTTGTGCTCCGCAATGTACTCGTCGACGCTGGTGGGCTGGAGCTGCTTCATGCCGATCTTGATGCGCCGTTTCGCCTTATCCACTTCGAGCACCACGGCTTTGACCGTCTGGCCAACGGTGAGCGCTTCGCGGGGATGGTTGAGGCGTTTTTCGGAGCTGATATCGGAGATGTGGATCATGCCGTCGATCCCGTTGCCCAGGTCGACGAACGCGCCGAAATTGGTGAGACTGCCCACCGGCGCTTCCACAACCGTCCCCGGAGTGTATTTCTTCTCAGCCTCTTCCCAAGGATCGCCGAGCGCCTGCTTCAGCCCGAGAGAGATGCGGCGTTCTCCGATGCTGATCCCCAGGACCACCGCCTCCACCATCTCATTCGGCTTCACAACGTCTGCCGGGCGCTTGATCTTTTTCGACCAGGAGAGCTCCGAGACGTGGATGAGACCTTCGACACCGGGCATGAGCTCGACAAAAGCGCCGAAATCGGTCACGCGAGTTATTTTGCCCTGGACACGATCGGTGACGTGAAACCTCCCGCCAGCCACCGTCCACGGATCGGGTTGAAGCTGCTTCAGGCCAAGCGAAATGCGCCGGGTCTGGGCGTTGACTTTAAGAATTTTGACTTCAATGACATCGCCGGCCGTAACGATGTCCCCTGGTTTCGCAACGCGATGCCAGGCCATGTCGCCGACGTGCAACAGCCCGTCAATTCCGCCGATGTCGACGAAGGCGCCGAAATCGGTGAGCGTGCGGACCGTGCCGCGCACCACCATGCCTTCTTTCAGATCGCCGTAGGCCTTGTCCTTGGCCTGCGCGGCTTCTTCTTCCAGCACGACACGGCGGTCGACAACCACATCTTCACTGGCCGTATCGAGCTTGATAATGCGGCACTGGATTTCCTGGCCGACCAGCTTCTCCATCTCGGTCGCGTCGCGCGCGCCGCTACGCGAGGCCGGCATGAAGCCCTTCATGCCGACGTCTACCCGAAGTCCGCCTTTCACTACCTCGGTGACGACGCCGCCGATGGTGCGGTGTTCGGCGAACGCGCTTTCCAGCGCGCTCCAATCTTTCGGACGTTCCACCTTCACGGTGGAAAGCGTGTAGGAGCCTTCTTCGTCGCGGCCGGTCACGGTGACAATCATCCGGTCGCCAACCTTGACCAGCAATTCTCCGCCGCCGTCGCGCATCTTGTCGATCGGAATGACGCCGTCCATCTTGCGGCCGATATCCACAAAAACCGCTTCCGGGCTTATCGAGACCACCGTTCCCTGAATGGCTTCATTGCCATTAACGTGGTGTTCCTGTTCGAATTGCGAGAGGATGTCGCCGAACGAATTCTCGTCGGCGGGGGTGTTTTCGACGTCCTCACGAGGTGCTAGGTTCTGGGGATTGGTCATGAAACTGCGTGCGTACTACCATTGTGTCACATTCCAGATAAGATGACAGCTTGGAGCTTCGTACCGAGCGTACTGGGTTAAAAGGATTCGTCCGGCCTCAGGACCTTTTCTGGGTATTGCTGTTCGCGGCGCTTGCGATTTTCGGTCCGGATCGTTCGCCGGCGATGATGATCCTGCTGTGCGTGCTCGGTTTATTTCAGGTGATCGAGCCGCGGGTGCTGGCGATGAAACACGGTACCGTCTCCTCGTTCGCCTTCAAGCTGGTGGTCTGTTACGCGCTCATCTTCCGGACGGAAGGGATCTCGAGCACCTACTTCTGGATGCTGCTGTTACCCGTCGTCACGGCCGCGGCCAACACTACGCTGATGCGTACGATCATTGCGGCCGAGATCGCGTGTTTGACCTACGTCTCCTTTCTGCTCCTGATTAGACCGGATCAAGATCTGTACCCGGAAGCCGTCGGCGAATTGATCATGCGCATGCTGCTGCTGCCAGTAGTCGGTTTTTTGGCGCATCAACTTGCCGAATCCACGCGTGCGGCGGCTGCAAAGTATCAAGCTGCTGCCGAGCAACTCGCGGAGGCCAACCAGAGCCTTCGCGAAGCTGAGGCTACCGTCCGGCGGACGGACCGGCTGGCGGCGCTCGGGCAACTCTCGGCCGGTCTGGCGCATGAGCTGCGCAATCCTCTGGGCATTATCAAAGCGTCGGCGGAACTGCTGGCCAAAAGCATCGGACCCGGCGAGGATGTTGCGCGAGAGATGGCCGAGTACATCTCAACGGAAGTGGATCGAACCAATTCGCTGGTCACGCGTTTTCTCGATTTCGCGCGTCCGCTGGCGATACGGCCGGAGAAGGCCGACCTCAGCCAAGTGATCGACCGCGCTATCGACCAGGTGGAGCGTCACCAGCCTCCGTTCGATGTGTCCATCTACAAAAACTATTCTCCGGACATCGGGCCATTCATGCTCGACGGAGAATTGATGGAGCGGGTTCTTTACAACCTGATTATGAACGCGGCGCAGGCGAGCCCGCCGCAGGGCGCCATCACGGTGAAGACGCGGGAGATCGAAGACATGGTGGAAATCGCGGTGATCGATCGCGGCTCCGGCATCGAGCCGAAGCATCTCGAAAATATTTTCAATCCCTTTTTCACAACGAAGAGGGGCGGCGTTGGACTCGGCCTCGCGATTGTGTCCAAAATCGTGGATGAGCACGGCGGCCGCATTACCGTGGAAAGCGAAGCGGGACAAGGCACCGTGTTTCGGGTTTACCTGCCTATAAAGGAAAAATGAGCGCTCGAATTCTCGTAGTCGAAGACGAAGACAAGCTGCGGCGCGTGATCGAGCTGCAACTGAAGACCGCCGGTTTCGAGGTGGACCAAGCCGCGACGGCTGAAGACGCCATGAAGCTGACGGACCGCGCCGATGCGATTCTCACGGATCTGAAGCTGCCGGGGATGACGGGGCTGGAGTTGATCTCGCAAATCCGGCGGCAGAATTCGCGGACTCCGGTGATCGTGATGACGGCGTTCAGCACCGTGGATAACGCGGTGGAAGCGATGAAATCGGGCGCAGTGGATTTTCTGCCGAAGCCATTCTCGCTGGATCATCTGATGGCCGTGCTCGATAAAGCGTTGGAGATGCGATCGCTGCGGGATGAGAATCAAAAGCTGCGGGAGGAGTTGGGGTGGCGTTATGAATTCGATAATCTGGTGGGACGCAGCCCTGCGATGCGGGAGGTTTTTGCGACGGTGAATCGCGTGGCGCCCACCCGGGCGACGGTGTTGTTAGCGGGCGAGAGCGGAGTAGGCAAGGACATGATCGCGCGCGCGATCCATCATCATTCGCCGCGCGCGGACCGGCCTTTTGTCAAAATCAATTGCACCGCGATTCCGGAGAACCTTATGGAGAGCGAGCTGTTCGGATACGAGAAAGGCGCGTTCACGGGCGCGAACGTTTCCAAACCTGGCAAATTCGAACAGGCGGACACGGGCACGGTGTTCTTGGATGAAATCGGCGATGTGCCGGCTGCGATCCAGGTGAAGCTGCTGCGAATTTTGCAGGAGCGCGAGTTTGAACGGCTGGGCAGCAATAAGACGAAGCATATCGACGTGCGGGTGCTGGCGGCGACGAACGTGGATCTGCGCGCGGCTTTAGAGCAGGGCACGTTTCGCGAAGATTTGTATTATCGCTTGAATGTGCTGCCGATCGATATTCCTCCGCTACGCGAGCGCAAAGAGGACATTCCGTTTCTGGCGGAACATTTCGTCAAGAAGCTGGCGAGTGATGTCGATGGGCGCATCACGTCCATCTCGGAAGCGGCGATTCAGAAGCTGATGCAGTATCATTGGCCCGGCAACGTGCGCGAGTTGGAGAATGTGATCGAACGCAGCATGGTGCTGAGTCCGGGACCGGTGCTGGAGGCGGAAGATATAAAAATGGATAACGCGCCGCGGCGCGCGCAGCCGGCTTTCGATGTGCAGTTTCTGCCCGATGGGATGACGCTGGATCAGTTTGAACAGTCGATTATTCGGCGTTGCGATACCGGTTGTCGCAGATGGGAATCGAGGCATAGCGCTGGCATCTATATGGAAGGCGTCGAATTTGGCTGTTACTCGAACATGCTCCTGATGCCCGGGAGACCGTACTCAGCGCAGGTTGAGATGAGCCGCCGGGATGGGATCCGCTGGAATGCGTGTAGCGGTTTCATAGCGCGTGACGGCGGCGGACGCGAGAGATTCGAGATCCATCTTCTTCCGACTATGACGATCGTCACTATCAAGGATCCGATTGGCCAGAAGTGCTATACGATTGAGCCTGAGGCCGGTGCGTTCACGGAAGAGGATTACCCACCCGAAATGCAGGGGTGGTCTGCTACCGTTTTGCCGCATGATGTGAAAGAAACGAGCATTAAAGAGGGCGTTGAATGCTGGAGGGGCGATTTCACGCTGCGTGTTGGCGACGGCCCGACAAAGTCGATAACTACCTGGAACTCCTTGCAGGCGGGACTGGTGGAAGAGGAGTCCGTAAGCTCTTCTGGCGTGAAGATGTCATGGAGGTTGCACCACATCGTTTTGGAAGTGCCCGATCCCGATCTATTCAGGGTCCCGCCAGGACTTCAACTCACCAAAGAAAGTAAGCCTTTATGAATCGTCGAGAAGCGCTGGCCGGGTTACTTGGCGCGTCAATGGTGGCCCGGTTGCGCGGTGCGCCATCCAAATCTCCTAATGTAGTTTTGATCCTTTGCGACGACCTCGGCTTCGGCGATCTGGGCTGCTACGGATCGAAGATTCGAACGCCCAATCTGGACCGCTTGGCCGCAGAAGGCGTCCGCTTCACGAACTGCTGTTCGGCCGATCCGGTCTGCTCGCCATCGCGCGCGGCGCTGCTTACGGGACGTTATCCGACACGCGTCGGCGTGCCTCGTGTGTTTTTTCCGGACGACAAAGAAGGTCTTGATTTGAGCGAGACCACGCTCGCCGATGTTCTCAAGGCGCGCAGTTATCGGACGATGTGCATCGGCAAGTGGCACCTCGGCCGTCCCACGCCATATCTGCCGACCAGCCGCGGCTTCGATGAATATTTCGGCATCCCGTACAGCAACGATATGACGCCGCGCGTGCTGATGCACAATACCGATGTGATCGAGCAGCCCGCTCAACTCGATTCGCTCACGCAACGCTACACGGCGCAGGCCACGCGATTCATACGGGATGCGAAGGAAGCGCCGTTCTTTCTCTACATGCCGCATACGTTCCCGCATATCCCGCTGGCGGCTTCGGCGGCCTTTCGAGGGAAGTCCGCCGAGGGACTTTATGGCGACGTAGTGGAAGAAATCGATTGGAGCGTGGGCGAAGTGCTGGGAACGCTGAAATCGAACGGGCTCGACGACAACACGCTGGTGCTGTTTTCAAGCGATAACGGACCGTGGTATCAAGGAAGCCCTGGCAAGCTGCGAGGACGCAAGGACACGACTTACGAGGGCGGCGTGCGTGAGCCCTTTATTGCGCGCTGGCCAGGGCGCCTTCCGCGGGATCGGGTCTGCGATGCGCTGTGCTCGCTGATGGATATTTTTCCCACCGTGACCGGTCTCTGCGGCGGCAAGCTGCCGGGCAAGCCGCTCGACGGGCTGGATATCTGGCCTCTGCTGAGCGGACAGAAACAGCAGATGGATCGCGATCCGCTGCTTTATTTTCATCTCTACAATCTGCAATGCGCGCGCTGGGGCAATTGGAAACTGCACGTCGCGCGCAATAACACGACCGCTTATGTACCGGCGCCTCCGGGTGGCGTTCGGAACTACGTGTTGCCGCACCCCGAGTTATACGATTTGTCGAACGATCCTGACGAGAGTTACGACGTCGCGCCTAAATATCCGGATGTTGTCGCGAAGATGCAGGCCAAGATCGGCGAGATGATTACGACGTTTCCAGAGCCGGTGCAGCGTGCCTGGGCCGATTCGAAATCACGGCAAGTGGACCCATCTACACCCGTCGGCGCGTGGCCGCGTCCGGCGGCTCCGAACTAAAAACGCAAAAACATTACTAAGTTGACCCGTTTGAGTCAATGTCACTTTAGTTCGAGTACTACAAATGGGCTAGTTGACCTATCTACCAGCATAAAAGTCCTGCATAATATAATGCGGACGACAAAATGGCCGGAGCGTTAAAAGGCCGGTATGAGCTCAAAGATATCCTGGGTCGCGGCGGCATGGGCGTCGTGTATCGAGCGCACGACCGCGTTCTGAAATGCGACGTTGCGGTAAAGACGCTGCGCGACTCTCCGGACCCTACGGCGCTGCAGCTTTTCTATCGTGAATGTGAAGTCCTGAGCGCGCTCAACCACCCCAACATCGTACCGATTCTCGACATTGGTGAATTTGAAGAGGACGGGCAGTTGCGGCCCTATTTTGTAATGCCGTTGTTGCCCGGTTCGACACTGGACAAGCTCATCCGCGCCTCGGGCGCGCAGCTTACCGTAGCTCGCAGAATCGAGATTCTGGGCCAGGTCTGCCGGGGGTTGCACGCGGCGCACGAACGGGGATTGATTCACCGCGACATCAAACCGGGGAACATTCTGGTGATGCCGGATTACGCGGCTGAAATTATCGATTTCGGCGTGGCCCATATGGTCAACGCGGGAACAACGGCTCAAAAAGGCACACTGTACTACATGGCTCCGGAGTTATTTCAGGGCCAGCCACCTTCGGCTTTCTCCGACATTTTCGCACTGGGGGCAACCGCATTCGAGCTTTTCACGCGCCGCCGTCCGTTTGAGCGGCCCACGGAGCGCGAGATCATCGAAGCGATTCTGCACGAGATCCCGCCGCCTGCATCGGACCTGGATCATTCCGTCAACGTGTCGATTAGCCGCGTGATTCACAAGTCCATGGCCAAGCAACCCTGGCATCGCTTTCCCAGCGTCCGCGATTTTTCGGAGTGTCTCGAGAAGGCGCATCGCGGAGAAGCAATCGAGTACTTCGACGCGGCGCGCATCCGGCCCCGCATGGAACGGGCGCGCGCGGCGTTCGAACAGGGCGATCACCAATTCGCGGCCGAGATCGCCGGCGAACTC
>JBEKUT010000151.1:0-14775 GCA_049514735.1 Bryobacteraceae bacterium | reverse complement strand
GCCACTCCTACTTCGTCCAGTTCTTTGAGACTCAGCACCGCGTCGATGCCGATCTGCGGCACAAAATCTTCGGCCGTCAGCCGTTCCGCGGCATAGGCGTTGAACCGCTCGCGAAACTCGCCCACGCGGTCCGCGCTCATGCTCAACCCCGCTGCCTGGCGATGTCCCCCAAACCGTTTGAAAAGCTCCGGCATCGCTTCCAGCGCGTCCAGCAAATGAAACGCGCTGATGCTGCGGCCCGATCCCTGCGCCTGTCCATCCTCTTCGCTGAGCACAAACACCGGACGGCAGAAACGTTCTACCAGACGGCTCGCGACAATCCCCACCACGCCCCGATGCCAGTTCGCCCCGCTGAACACCAGCGCCGCATCGCTTGCCACCACCGGACACGCCACGCAAATCTCGAGCACCGTACGCACCATGTCCGCTTCGGTCTGCTGCCGGTCGTGATTCAGATCGTGCAGTTCCTGCGCCAGCGAGCGCGCCTTCTCCGGATCCTCAGTTAGGAACATGTGGATCACGTTCTCCGCATGCGCCATCCGCCCCGCCGCATTGATTCGCGGCGCAACGCGAAACGCCACCTCGCCGGCCGTCGGTCTCTTTCCCGCGCCCAGCCCCGCGACATCGAGCAGCGCCCGCAAACCCGGATTCGTCACGCGATCCAACCCGTCGAGGCCGTGCTTCACAATCACCCGATTCTCGCCCGTCAGAGGAACCACATCGGCCACCGTCGCGATCGCCACCAGTTTCAAGAACGAACGCAGCATGCGCAAGCGTTTCTCTTCCGTCCACGGCAGCGTCCTCAGCAAGGCGTGCACCAGCTTGAACGTAACGCCCGCCCCGCACAGATTCTTCTCCGGATAAGAACACCCCGGTTGATTCGGATTGAGCACCGCAACCGCTGGCGGCAACTCCTCTTCCGGCAAATGATGATCGGTGACGATCACGTCGATCCCTAGCGCGGCCGCCGCCCGCACCACTTCCTGCGCCCGTATGCCCGTATCCACGCTGATGATCAAGGTCACGCCGTTCTTCGCGGCCTGCTCGATCACCTCCGTCCGCATGCCGTAGCCGTCCTTCAGTCGATGCGGCACATGAAAGTCGGCTTGACCGCCGGCCAGCTCGATCGCTTTTTTCAGGATCACCACGGACGTGGTTCCATCGACATCGTAATCGCCGTAGATGAGGATTTTCTCCCTCCGGCCGATCGCCGCCTTGAGCCGGTCGACTGCCGCGCGCATGCCCGCCATCAGAAACGGATCGTGAAGATCATCGAGCGAAGGCCGCAGGTATCGCAACGCAGCTTCCGGAGTCGACAAGCCCCGGTTCAGCAGGATTCGCGCCGTCAGCGGACGAATGCGCAACGCGGACGCAAGTGCCTGCACCTGATGCGCATCGCTTTGAGGTATGATCCAGCGCAAAGTATCGGCGTTAATTCTTCGAGAAGTAACCGCCCATGGGGCTCTCGTCGTCTCCGTCGGCTTCGGGGTCGGCGTCGATCATATTGATGTCGTCGAGCAGGTCCGACAGTTCGTCGTACCAGTCGGTGCGCAAATCGAACACGTAGATGCGTCCCTCGTGATCGAAGGAAAGCTCCAGCGCGCACGTGAACCCGTCGTACATGCGCATCTCTTTCAAGCGCCGCTCCATGGCGCGTTGTTCTTCGCGCGGCAGCTCGATCTCTTCAATCCGTTCCAGTGCGCTATCGATTTGATCGGCGGAGAATTCATGCTGATGGTAAACCATCAGCCGGACATTCGCCGCCTTGGCCGCGCTTAGAAAAGCTTTGTAGTCGGGGTAGCGGTCGCAGTCCCAGTAAACCAAAGGCGATGTATCGAGCATCCTCGGAAAGCCCCGGAAAACGGCAAAACCCTGCTCTTCGAGATACTGTTCGATTTCGCCTCTTAGCGTGTCGAGATTCGGCATCGCAGTCCTGTAAATTGGAAACTACACGATACCACAGACCGCATTGTTCCGAGCCCCGTGTTTTTCCTTGTTGCTTTTAACCAACAACTAACAACGACGAACCAACAACGCCCATCCGACGAACCAACAACTAACAACGACGAACCAACAACGCGTTCGCTACTGCGCCGCCGCCTTATGATGCACTGGTTTCCGCGCCGGAGCCGGATTCGTCCCCGTCCATCCCGTCAGCTTCGATTTCTCCACCGCGAACGTCACCATGAACGGATTCCCCGTATAGCTCTCCGGCATGCCCTGAAACTTAAGCACCGTCCCAGCAGCGACTTTGCCCGGCAGCGGCGTTTCAAATTTCAGCGTCGCATCCCCAGTGGTCCCGTTCTCGATCGCCACGACCACCGCCTTCGGCTTCAGCGCCGGCGTCATCGATACCACCTTGCCGCTGAATTCCGGCAACAGCGTGCCCTTCATGCTGCTGTTGAAGTACGTGTCGCCATCCGGCGCTGTCAGCGCCGTCTTGATCTGCTTCCACAAAGCCAGCGATGGATTCGCCGCCGCTTCCGCCTGCTCTTTCTCCAGCCGCGCCTTCTCCAGGTCCGTTGTGCTCACGATTTTGAAATCCGGCGCCGCCGTGGGACTGGCCTTTGCCACAGCGAGTATTTGATCCAGACCTTCCGTGCTCCCGTGATAACGCGTGTAAAAATCCGTGAGCTGCTTCTTCACGGCCTCGCGGCTTGGAGCGGCAAGAGTCGCGCCTTGGCCATCGTAAGCGGCCGCGCGAGCGTAATCGTACAATGCCTCGGCCTGCTTCTCAGGCTTGCGCTCCTGCAGAATGACAATCCCCAACCAATACGACACTTCAGAATCCGATGGATTCGCCGCCAGAGCCTTCTTAAACTCCGCCTCGGCCGTGTCCGGCTGCTTCCGCTGCATCGCAACCCACCCCAGCGTCTTGTGCGCCACTTCCTCGGCTGGACCCTTCGCCGCCTGCCATTGCGCGTCCGTCAGACTCGCTGGCTTCGACGCTGTCAAGATCGAGTTCGACGCCTTCTCGGCTTGCGCTAGTTGATCCTCCGCCGGCTGCTGCTTCGTTACCGCTACTAACTGCGGCGAGAGAAACGCCGTGTAATATAACGCCGTAAAGTCGTTCGGGTCGCGGGCCAGGATTTCCTTCGCCGCGTCCAGCGCCTGCTGGATTTGCCCCAGCGCCGCGTAAGTCGTCAGGAATGCCTCCTGACGTTGATCGACAAAGTCCGACGCGGCATACTTCTCTTTCCACTGATTCAGTTTCTCGAGTTTGGTCTGGGGATTGTTATCTTTTGTAATCGCGTCGTACAGGTCGTACTCCGCGCGATCCTTCCAATTCTTCTGCCCCGTATTCTGCGTTGCGGGCGTCTGCCCGCCTGCTTGGGCCCGCAACCCCGGTGCGAGCGTTATGATGCCCGTTACGGCAACAACTAAGAGTAATGTCCGTGCCATTTTTGACACTTCCTGCCTTTCGATTTTCCGTTTAAGATCGGATTGAGTCCAGCCGGCCCGGCGTCGTCGCGCCGCCGCTTGATCGCGGCCACTTGGTTGCACATCGCGCAATTGCGGAGTATAGCCGAATCCTGCCCATACTGGCAACTTACCTATACGTTAGATGTCTTCGAAGGCGAACTTGTTCCCGCCATCGCCAATTCCGCAACGATAGACTCCAGCAGCGCGCGATCCGGTACACTCCCCTGCCCCAAGCCGGGATTCCCTCCTCCGCGCCCTCCCGCTCGGCCGACCGCCTCCTTCACAAGCTGGCCGGCATTCACCCCGCTGTCCTTCGACGCGGCCAACAGCAGCGCCGGCGGATCTTCGATAAGCGCCAGAAACACCGCCTTCCCGCCGGACACAAACGCCTGAGCCTCCGCCCGCAATTCGTCGCCGATGCCAGCGGCCGTCCGCTGCGCCCTGCGGATTCCATCCGCTCCCGTCGGAGTCTCCGCATGAAGCTGCCGCCCTCTCGCTTGCGCCAGTTCGATCGCAAGCTTCCCGCGGCTTTTCTCCGCTTCCTGTAACTTCCCGATTTGCGCTGCCACTAGTCCAGGAGCATCGTCCAGCGTTGCCGAGAACGACCGTGCAATTCCTGCCAGCGCCTCGTAATCCGCATGCGCCCGCTTCACCGCCCGCATCCCGCACAGAAACTCCACCCGTACGTTACCCCGCACTTTTTCGAGACGCCGCATCAGAATCGGTCCAATCTCCCCCGTCGCCTGAACATGAGTGCCGCCGCACGCGCTGCGGTCCAGCTTATCGATCGCAACGATGCGCACCAGGCCCTCGCGCTCGGGCGCCTTGCGCAGTCCAAGATCTTCCGATGAGTGCCGGAAGGAAACGGTGACCGGCCGATTCTCGAATACAATCTGATTCGCCCGTTCCAGCGCCCGCCTTACGTCATCCGGTTCGAGAGCAGCCCGCGCGATATCGATCGTGCAACTCTCCGCTCCCAAGTGGAAACTGACCGTCTGAGCATCGAACAGTTCGATCAAGACCGCCGACAGCAGATGCTGGCCGGTATGCTGCTGCATGTGGTCGAACCGGCGCTGCCAGTCGACACGCCCTTCCACTTCGGAGCCTTCAATCGGCTCTCTCAAGAGGTGCGCAATCCGGCCGTCGTCCTCGTCGAGGACTTCGACGATTTCAATTCCATTTATGGAGCCAAGGTCGTGCGGCTGGCCGCCGGAGGCGGGATAAAACGCGGTGCGGTCAAGGTAAATACGGCGACGGTCCGGGCTGGCATCGGCAATGCCTGCCCGGAACTCCGTCGCGTAGCTATCGTGATAATAGAGGCGTTCGGTCACGCCAACATATTACTGAATTGCGATCGTCAAAACGTTACTGTCCGATTGCCCCACCATCAGGAAAATCGGAACCGCATTGCCGTGAATCGAAGTGGGCACCACGAAGTTGATCTGATACAGAGCGAAATAGCCCGGAGTCAAGCCCGCGAACTCTGGCGTAATGCACTTGGCCCCGCCAGCAAACGGATTCGTGGACCCGAAGCACACCTGCGTCTTCGCCGCGTCATTCGCCAGTGGACTCGTCGGCGACGCGGTGCCCGCGGTCACTCCCGGAGATGTTGCCCCCAGTCCCACCGCGTACAAGACCAGCGTATCGCCCGCCTTGGCCGCCGGATAGGCCGGCGGGAAACCTTCAAACCCGCCTGTCGCCGTCTGCGCCACCACGTATCCGCCGCCGAATGGCAGCAGCGCCGGAGCCGCCGGCGTGATATTGACCGAAACAATATTACCCTGCTGCGTGCCATTCACAACCTGCAATGTTCCAGCGCCCGTTTGCACATTGTAGGGAATCTGGATATTGATCTGGCCCGCCGACACGTATTGAATGGGCACGGCCGTCCCGTTGATAAGCACCTGCGTTCCGCCGAGCGTCGTGCCGAGCGGAAGCGCACCTTGGGCCGAAGCGCCCGCGGTAAACTGCGAGCCATACAGCGCGACGAAATCGCCAGCCGCAAGTCCGTCCCCCGGTGAATTGGTAAAGCCATTAGCAACGCCGACGTTCGCCACCGGCGGACCCGCCGCGAGCACGGTCAACGCCACCCGAACCACCGTCGGGCTGTTTGCGGCGTTGCTTGTGATCGTCACCGTACCTTGATAGGTTCCCGGATTCAATCCCGTAGCATTCGCCGTGAGCTGCACGAAATTGTTCGAGTCGGTCGCATCGGTGAGCCAGCTCCCACCCGACGTAGTCGCCACTGCGACGGCCGAAACGGTGAGCGTTCCCTGCCCCGCATTCGTCACCAGCGGATAAAATTGTCCGGCCGTCGGCAATGGATAATTCTGGTTCGCGGCGCCCTGCGCGATCGTCAGTTGAATGTTCGGGAACAGCGCTTGCGCAATCGGCTGCGTCGTCACATTCAAAACCGTGGGGACGCTCTTGTTGCCCAACGTCGCGTCCGTCACCGCGATGCTGCCATTGTAAGTTCCAGCCGCCAATCCCGCCGCATTAGCCGTCACCGTGAACGTCCGCGAATAATCGAAACTCCCGACCCCGCTCCCGGAAACGGATAACCATCCTCCACCCGTTTGCGTGCTCGCGCTGGCCGTCGAGTTCGTGGAAGCGTAGAAAGTGGAACTGATGCTGCCATTCGGCGCGGTATAAAACGTGAGTTGACTGGGAATATTGCCGCCCACCGCCACCGTCACCGAAATAGTCTGCGGCGTGTCCACCGCATTCGGATCGCTCACGGTCACAAATCCCGTATAGGTCCCGCTCGCGAGACCGGCCGTTTGGAGGGCCATCTGAACCGGAATGCAGGTCGACGCGGTCGCGCACGTAGTCGGCTTTCCTAACGTCGCGACCAGCCAAGTATCGGACGAGGCGACGCTCAGATTCAGCGATCCGCTTCCGACATTCGTCGCGTCTACGGTCTGCGTTGTGCCATTTGTCCCCTGCGCGATCGGAAAAGGGCCGAACGCCGTCTGCGAAAGCAGCAGGATTGGAGCCGCATGCAACGCCGCGGCCGCTCCGAAACATAAAACGAATAATACAGTCTGTGCGATTCTATTTTTTTTCATTAGATAACTTCGTCGTCAGCGCCAGCAGTCCGGTTTCCATATTCGCAAACCCATCAGGCTGTGTTGCGCGTGACCTCGATCGAGACTATTTCCGCCACACCCGCCGTGGCATTTCAGAACGCCGTTCTCAACGGCGAACTACGAACCAACAACGACGAACGCTTTCATCACAACGGCAGAATATCCAGCGCCACCTGCAACTCGTTACGCGTCTTCAAATCTCCGGTATGCGCCGTAACTTCGATTCCTTTCTCATACATCTCCCGCGCCTCTTCTAGCTGTCCGAGCCTCTCCAAAGCCTGCCCTCCGTGATAATAAGCCGCCGCGTAATCCTCATGATTCTGTAATAGAGTGCGATACTGCCGCACCGCCTCTTCGAGATTACCCGAATTCGCGTACTCCATCGCAAGTCCATAGCGCGCGAACGTATCGGACGGATTCTGATCGACCATCGACTGCAGAATCCCGATGCGGTTAGATGCCATACTCCAAAGTGGTACCATACGCGCGATGCCGTGCCCCTACTTCTATCCGGTAGCGCGCCGGGAAGAAGATTTATGGGCCGTCCCGCCGCGGCTTCCGCTGCTCGATGCCTACTGCGGCGAGTGCCGCGCGATAGGCGGCGCAACCACCAGCGCAGCGTGCAACACCGGTTACGCGCGCGGCCTCTGTGAACACTTTCCGCAAGCGTCCCCATTCGACGCCGTCCGCTTTCACGTGACTTCGGATTCCGCTGCGGCCATTCGCCTGAAATACGTGTTCGAAAAAGCGTGCTGGCCGGCCGATCACGGCGATCTCGAATATTCGGTCCTCGAACATGCTTTCGCAACCCTGCCTGGCGACGCGATTCTCGCCCGTCAGGCCGAGGCATTCCTCGAAAGCTATCTCCGCCGTTCACGATGAACGGCGAATCCGAACTGCTGGGCCGTCCGGTTTTCGAATCGCGTTCCATCTATTCCGAATTCGCTCTCCCCAACGACGCCAACATGTTCGGCTACGTCCTCGGCGGCAAGGTGATGCACCTTGTCGATCTTGCCGGAGCTCTGGCGGCCATCCGCCACGCACGCTGCGGCGTTGTGACGGCATCGGTGGATCATATGAATTTTCTCCACCCCATCCACATCGGTCAGTTGATCGTCCTTCACTCCAGCGTGAATCGGGTCTTCCGCACTTCGATGGAGGTCGGCGTTCGAGTCGAAGTGGAAAACCTGGTCACCGGCGAAATCAAGCACACCTCCTCCGCCTATCTGACCTTCGTCACATTGGATCAGCACGGCAACCGCGTCCCCATCCCGCCCGTAATTCCCGAAACAGAAGAAGAACGACGCCGCTACGAACAGGCCGGCCTCCGCCGTGCGATCCGACTGGAAATGCGCGGCTCGAAGTAGCCAACTACGAACTAACAACTAACAACTAACAACGCCGTCATTTTACATCGACCTTTCTGCCGGCATTTAAGCTATCGAAATTCAAAATCGCATTAAAAACGAGAGAATAACTACCCTTCGTCTCCGCCCGCCAAAACGGATTATTCGAAAACAGCACGACATGACCCTCGCCATAAGGCGAATCGATCACCGCCGCGTGTTGCGCCAATTCCGATCCGTTATCCAGCAAACCCGAAACCAGCAATTCGTCGTTATTCGCGTAGCGCAACACCACGCGCGGCCGCTGCACCGGCGGGATCACCGTAATCGGATTGCGCAACTGTTCATCGGTCAAAGGCAATGCCTGCCATGGTTCCGCGTGCGGCGCCTCCGGAATCTCCGCGGGCGACCGTCCTTGCGGCACGTCCGGATCGTCCACCGTTCCCCGGCCCGTCGGCCGTTCTTTATCCTCCGCGCTGCCGCGCCGTCCACCGCCCGCGCCGCCCGCGATACTCGAAAGTCCAAATACCGGAGGATTTGAAGCGAATATCGCCAGATTATCGTTAAATCCGTAAAGAATCGGACTCGTGCCGTCCACGATTTTCGACCGCAACGCCGATCCTGTCACCTTCAGCTTCGCCGCCGGCGAGATGCTGACGCCCGGCGTAAACCCAAAAGCCACGGCAAAATTCGCCGTATCGTTCGCCGTAATCAGCAAACCGCCCTGGCGCACAAACTCCAGCAAATGTTCCAGACCGTCCCAGCCCAGCCCCGGCCGCATATCGTCGGTCGAATCGATCTTGCCCAGGTTGGGCGTTAAAGCGGTCGTCTTCCACGGCAATGGATTCCCATACATCGGCATGCCGCTGACGATCCTCTGCGGGTTGCCGCGCACGCCCGGCGCAAACACGATCACGTCGTATTTCGACCGCAAGTCCGCGTCCTTCGAAACCGTCTGCGTGTTGATGTAGGCATACGGAATCTGAAGCCGGTCAAACTCGATCCGCCACCAGCCTTCGCTTTGCGTTCCCAGCCAGGTGTGCATCAGCGCGATCCGCGCCGCCCGCACCGGATGTGTCTTCACCGTTGGCGCCGCATCCGCCGCATAAACCTGCACGCCCAACTCGCTTGCAGCTTTTCCCAATTCATCCGCCGAAACATTGCGCACGATAAACGATCCGCGATTGTACTTCTTTCCGCCCGCTTCAAACGGCTCCTCAGCCGCATCGAACGAAGCATTCGCGAAACGGTAGCGCAGCGTCGCCAGCGCATCGTCGGCGTTGTGATTGATCAGGAACACCGCGCCAGTGCCTTCCACTCCGCCCGGAGCCTTCACCGCGCCTTCAACTTTCGTCATCGGCACATCCAGAACCTTCAAGTCCGTGACCCGCGCCACCTGCACGTTGCTGAGTTCGCCGAACGTCCAGCCTGTGTCGTCGTAGATGTCCTTCTGCGGATCGTTGGGCGCCCAATATTGATAATCGAGCAGTGCATCGGCGATGCGGCTATACGGCTGATCCATGCGCACGATGTAGCTTCCCGCGGCAAACGTCCGCGGCTGCGGTTTCGGTTTTTCTTCGGGTTTGGCGTCGGCGCTTTCGCCCGGCCCGCTCGCGTCCGCGCCACCGCGCTTCTTGGCTTTCTTTCCAGGCATCGTCACCGTGAACGCCACGGTCGCCTTCGAAATCTCACATCCCTGTTCCTGCAGCATCCGCAGCAGATCCGCCTGCCCGCCCAGCCGCGGATCGTCCGCCGGAAACACATACGCTCCCGGCCCTTCCGTGCGCGGCTTTTCAATCGACCGCTTGGCCTTCAAATAGAAGTTACGCAGAAACACCTTATTGTTTGAAGCAAAATAGGACAACGCCGTTAGCACGCCCGTCTCTTCGTAATTGTTGTTATCCCGTTGCGACCATTTCGCCTTCGGCAGCGGCGGATTCTGCTTGTACCATGTCCGCGAATATTCGCTGGGCTCCAGCGTTCGCACTTCCGTATCCGCGCCGCCATTGCCGAACGTCTCATACAGCCGGCTGATCCCGTTATGCATCGCCGCGATGAACATCAGATAACTCGGCGACCACGTATCGAAAGTTCCATGCGTAAACACGCCGGGCATTCCGAACTTGGTCATCTCCGAAACGTTGTTCCAACCCATCATCTGCCATTCGTCCGCCAGAATCGGATCGATCCACGCGTTGTACGGTCCGTCGCCGACAGTATTGTCGTAAAGATAAGGAACCGATTCATGCAAATCGTGCAGCACCTGCGCCTTCCACCCGACAAACGTATGCAGCACGTTGCGCGTGAGGTCCAGCGTCAACCCCATCGCATCGCGATTGTTGTCGTGCCCCACGTAATGGCCCCAATATACGAGTTGCGGCCATTCCTTCCCCGGATTCGCGAGGTGCCATTTATACACATCCACCATGCGGTCGCGGCCGTCCACTTCCACAACCGGCGTGATCAGCGTGATCACGTTCTCGCGAATAAATCGGATGTACGGACCCTCGTCTACCGCCAACCGATACGCGAGTTCCATCAGCGCCGTCGGAGCGCCCGTCTCGGGCGAGTGGATCGTCCCCGTGATGTAGTAAATCGGCGTGGACGCGGCCACCAACTTATCCGCCTCCGCGTCATCGAGCTTGATCGTGCGCGGATCGGCGAGCTTCGCTAAGCGTGCGCGATTCTCATCGAGGGATGCAATCAGCTTCTCGGAAGCCACGGCAACCGCGATCATCTCGCGCCCTTCTTCCGTCTTCCCGATGCTGAACACCTTAACTCGCGGGCTCGCCTTTTCGAGCATCCGCATGTAACGGTAGACGTCAGCCGAATAGGGCAAAATCCCCGGCGCGCCGGCAATGTCACCGAGCACCGCCTTCGGCGTCGGCACGGTCTTCGAAGCCGGCAGATAGTCGGTCAGAGGCGAATTGAAGAACGGCTCCGTGGTGTACTCGTGGATTTTCTTCGTGTATTCGTCGTCAACCGCCTGCGCCGCATCCCGCCCCGGCTTGAGCAGGATGTTAGCAGTAGGCTGGCCAAGAAGTGGAAGGCTAAGGATCGCCGAAAGTAGGTACCAATGCGCTTTCATGGGGAAAAATCATATTACCTTACTGAGCGTCCGTTAACATCCCACCGACGAAAGTCACCTTCATGCTGGCAAATAGATAAATCTGCTTTCCTCCCAGATCCACGATGTTCTGCGGAGAGCCAAGAGCGGCCACCACTTGGTCGGTAGTTTCGCCGGCGTAAAGCGTCGGCGCACCGCTCGAATCGGGCTGGTTATTGTCAGCGGTGCAGTCCGTGCAATCCGCGGGCGCCGTTTGCGGCGTCGAGCAAGCCGCGCACTCGCCGAGGTTCAGCGCCAGGCGCACGCCAGGGTGCATGCGGTTGCAGAGGAAATACGAGCCGCCGAAGTTATCGACGTAAACTGCGTCCGTGTACATCCAACCAACCGGCCATGGCTGGATCAGCGCGAAGGACGCGCCGCCGAATTGGAATCCGAAATGAGATCCCACGGCCACCGGTCTGCCCATGTGGAATTCGTGGCCGCTTCCGAAGTGCGTGCGGAAGGCACCCTGAGGAATTCTGCCGCCGAAGGCGCGCCCCCGGTTGAAGCTGACGTTCGTGTTGCGGTTGATATTTATGTTGGTGTTCGTGTTGACGTTCGTGTTCCTGTTGATGTTCGTGTTCCTGTCTGTGTTTGTCGCCGACATACCCGCGTTGCTATTCCTGACCGATCCCGGACCGAACCCAGGACGAGTGGTTCCGTTAAAGCTGTTTGCGCGGCTGCGCCCCCCGTTGTTGAAGTTGTTGAGATTGGTATTCCTGTTGATATTGGTATTGGTGTTGGTGTTGGTGTTGATATTCGTATTCCGGTTCAGGTTGGTGACGCTGCTCGCGTTTCCCGGTTTGGGTGGCATATTGGTCCCGCGCGTCTGGTTGTTGGCCATGGTAGAGGGTGCCTTCTGCGCCACACCTCGAGAACTGGGCGCGCTCGGCGCTGGCCGCCGATAAGACGGCGCAGCCGACATCGACCGGCTCTGAGCGGACATCGACCGGCTTGGAGCGGCCGGCCGGCTTGCGGAGTGCGCGGCCTGGGCGGTAAATAAGGACAGGACGATGGCGATGGCCGGTGCGGCCTTTTGCGATCCCCGTCGAATCTGGTTGAAATTGTTGGTAAGCATTGCAGTCTGTCTCCTTCGTCTCCCTAATGGCCCGAATGAAAATCCATTTCATGCTCCGTGGCAGTGAAATGTTTTTTCGCATCCGCCATTAGGAGATCGAGCAGCGAAGATTCGCTGAACAAAGGAGACCTCAAATGAAATCCAACCTCTCGATCCAATCCTATGGCGCAAGGTGCTTGATGCTCGTTCTCGTTTCGTTAACCGGACGCCTCTACGCCCAATCCAGCGTCCAACAGTTTGTCCCGTTCAGCAGCTTCCTCGAAAGCACGAAAAACGCCAGTGCGAACGACCATATGACGCGCGCCGCCAGCCGTGTTAAAGACGCCGCGGCCTTCGCAGAAATGCGCCAGCATATCCTCAATCTGTACGAGGGCGTCCAGGTGGACCACAGCTTCGTGCTGGGCTCGAGTCATTTCGACTGCGTTCCTGTTGCGCAACAACCCACTGCCCGCGCTTTCGGGATCAAGAGCATTCCGGCTCCTCCGCCCCAATCGCTGCTGACCAAACATTCCGCCGCCACACCCGCTGCCGAACATGCCAAGGCGTCCGACGAATTTGGCAATCCCGTTGGTTGCGAGGAGCAGACAATACCGATGCGCCGCGTGACGCTGGATGAGGTCACTCGCTTTTCGACTTTGCACGATTTCCTGGCGAAGGGTCCCGCTTCATCCGGCCAGGCCAAGACTCTGCGCGCCACCGCCCCAGCAGACGACCCCACTCTGAATCACAGATACGCAATCATGACGCAGACGGTGGACAATGTCGGCGGCACATCCACGCTGAATATCTGGAGTCCGGACGTGAACCAGGATTTAGGGGAACAAATGTCGCTGTCGCAGGAATGGTACGTCGGTGGCAGCGACGTGTCCACGCAGACTGCCGAAGTTGGCTGGCAGGTGCAACCCAGTGCCTGGGGCACCCAGGACCCCGTGCTCTTCGTCTATTGGACCGCGAACGACTACGATCAGACCGATTATCCGGGATCGCAGGGCGCGGGCTGTTACAACCTGACCTGTGCTGGATTCTATCAAGTATCGAGCCAAGGCATTCTGGGAGCGCCGCTCACCGGCAGCATCGCTGGAGATGTGCAGTACGAATTTGCCGCTTCATATTATCTGTACAACGGGAACTGGTGGCTCGCCATCAACGGAAACTGGATCGGCTTTATTCCCGGCTCCGTCTATCACGGCGGTCAGATGTCGGCGAATGCTCAAGAGATCCAGTTTGGAACCGAGACCTACGCTACCGGCGGAGTTTGGCCAGCGGCGGGAAGCGGTCAGTGGCCCGATCAGGGTTGGTCATACGCCGCTTACCAGCGCAATTTGTCCTACTTCAGCACTGACGGCCAAGCGATCCCGGATACTCTTTCGGCGTATCAACCAGCCGCAAGTTGCTACACCACGTCGGACCCAATGACCGACGATTCCGGAGCGGTTTTCTTCTACGTCGGCGGCCCCGGCGGATCGGGATGCTGACGCGAGCAGCGGCAGACGATTTCGGCGGCGCAAGCAGATCAACTTAGCGCCGCCTTTGCGTTTTCAGATTCCGTGGGCTAACGAAAGGGCTAACGACGCTCCGGCAGCGGACAAAAGGCCCCACGGGAAAACCCTTCCGCCTCCGCCCCCAGCGCATGATTATTCCGAGCCCGATAATTCTCCCAGGCAATCGCCGACGTCAATTCCACAATCTGACGGTTGTCGAAATCCCGTTGCAGTTCCTCAAACAGCTCATCAGTCACATCGACGGGCGTGCGCGTCATCTCAACCGCATACCGAATCACCAGCTTCTCAACCTCACTGAACGCACCCGAGCTTTCAAAATCCGCCAGCGCCCTCAGCTTCTCTTCGGTGACACCCGATTTTCTGCCCACGGCAGATCCAATGTCGATTCAAAATGGACAGCCCACCATGGCCGCGACTTTGATTTCAGCCAGCGCCACCAGAATCGGATCGACAGATTTGAGCGCCGCCTGCGCCATCTCCATCTCGCCGACCCCACGCAGCAGCCTCGAACTCAGAGCCGTGATCTTCAGCGTCTCCGGAACGCGCCGCAACTTGCGCTTCGTAAACCAATACACGACGCGCGTGAACAAACTTGCATCGCGCGGCTCTACACCTTTGATCCTGGCCATCGACTCACCAACCCAATTCTTCGCTTCCACTGCGTCGCGAACTCCCGGCAGCGTCTTCACTCCTTAGCCCGTATAAAATCCGGGAGCGCAGATCCGATGCTTGTACCAATCGCGCCGCGGCAGGCCTTTATCCAGAATCAGCGCCCGCCCGCTGTGAAAATAGCACATCGTTCACTTTCAGAAAGCTGGCGGTTTGCCAGGCGCGACGGCATCGTGCAGCGCGTTCTCGTAGGCCTCCGAATCCGTAGCGATCTTGGCAGGTTCCGGATGGGTCGCTGGGGGATGAGGACAATGGGAAGATGTCGGCGTAGTATGCTCTGAGCGCGATCGAATTTTGTCCGCCGACTCCGGGGCGTCCGATTTATGCGCTGGGGAGTCCGCTGTTCGATTCGGCGAAGATTCATCTTGATAACCGAAAGACGTTTACGGTGGAACCTGTGAAGAGCGGGCCGGGCGACGTGTATGTCCAATCGGCGACGTTGAATGGGAAGGCGCTCGATCGCGTGTGGATCTCGCATGACGAGGTGGTGAGCGGCGGTGTGCTGCGATTCCGGTTGGGTCCACAGCCGAATGAGAAGTGGGGTGTGGGTGGGATTCTGGCA